>JBCCFC010001204.1:0-4120 GCA_039029935.1 Chloroflexota bacterium | reverse complement strand
CGTTTTTCAGCGGATGATTATGCTTTGGATAAGTTTGACGGCCCTACCGTAGGTGAGAAGGCTCCAGACTTTACATGCACTACAATAGACAATCAATCAAAGCGGATTTTGGATTTTGATGGAGACTTTCTCGTTTTAGAATTGGGAAGTATTACCTGCCCTCTATTTCAGCAACGCAGAAGTCGCATGAGTCAATTGTACACCCAACTCCCCAATGTTAGCCACGCCATTTTATACGTCCGTGAAGCACATCCCGGAAGCAAAATCCCCCCTCACCAAAGTGTTGAAGAAAGGCGAAAATGCGCCCAACTGTTACAAAAAGATGATGGCGAGGAGCGGCTTATTCTTATTGATGGGTTAGACGGTGCGGCGCATCAAGCATATGGCAGTCTACCAAACTCTGTATACATTATCAATGCCAACGGATGCATCGTTTATCGCGCGTTGTGGAATAATGCCTCTGCAACACGGCAAGCGATTACCACATTGGTTGCAGGGAAGACCCCCAACCCAGAAAGTTTCTTTACACCAGCGACCCCAGCCGTGCTGATGCGAACATTGAGACGCGGTGGAAATGAGGCGGTTACAGATTTTTTGTGGGGATTGCCTCAGTTGGTATGGCGGCATGCAATCAAAAAAAATGTGCAGATATTGTTCAACCCGCCATCTAAATCAGATACAAGTGTTGCAGACCTAGATTGTTAGTTACAGCAAGTCATCCTGACCAGCGCACCTAGCTTCGCCGACACCATCCATTCAAGATTGTTTAATCTCAGTATTCCGGAGAAATCATGTCACAACAACGCAATATGAATAAAAATGTTCTCGTACTGATTTTATCGGGTTTTGGCAATCTATGACGCGTTTTTTCACGTTTCTCTTTGATTGGACATTGAAGCAGCAAAAAGCGAGAGAAGCGTCCCTATTCCCCTCAGTGACGCATACCGACAAACGTCTGCCCTCAAAAGAGACGGTATGGGCACTCAATATCGGTGACGATTATATCGTCTATACGGAGGCGTTTGTTCGTCAACAAGAAGGTCCCATCAATGTAAAGATTGGCGGAAAAGATGTTGTTGTTGCCTACGATGAAAAATTTGAAAGTCTTGGCATCTACTACAACAATACCAGTTCGCCTATGACCGAGGTTGACTTTTTTGGGGATACACCTGTCGGGAGAATGCCGCGCGTCGAAACCGTTAAGGCGGGTCCATTCTGGATCGTTTGGTCACACTTTTTCAAGAATACGGACATCAACCGAATCTGACTGAGCGTGTGGATGGTGATTTCTATGCACAATATGGCACAGGCGATGATGATGACTACGAGGCTGTCAAATCGACCAACCGCGAGAATGGCAACACATAGTTCCCAGCGGAAGGAACGGGAGCAATGTTGGAGGATATTATCGACAATAGCAGCAACTATGACGACACCAAAGAGCGGCTGGATGTGACGCAGTTTATCGACCATTGGCTGATAAAGGTATTTCTGCACTTTGAAAATGAATATCGGGCGGCGGGGTCTGTGGATGGGGTTGCACCGGGGACGGAGGCTATGTGGCGATAGTATTTACAAAAGCGGCCCCATCTTTGGCAATGTAAAAAAGAATGTCGCGCCCTGATCAACCGCTGATTCGATCCAGATATGCCCACCATGCACCTCCAGAATTTTCTTGACAATGGTCAGGCCGATGCCACTACTCTCATATCCATCGGATTGTTCCAATGTTTGGAAAATGACAAAGATTTTCTCGTGATATTTGGGGTCAATGCCAGAGCCGTTATCCTTTACCCAAAGCAGCCATTCATCGGCGTTGTGTTCTTTGCTGCCAATGTGGATCAACCCATTGGGCTTGTCCATGTATTTGACCGCGTTGCTGAGTAAATTTTGATAGAGTTGCATCATCCGTGTCTCTTCGGCCAAGACGACAGGCAACGCATTTTCGAGGACAATATCGATATGGGCTGGCGGAGCAATGAGTTCAAGGACATCGGTCACAATTTGATTGAGATCAACAGGGCGGTGTTGCTCGGTGATGCGCCCCACTCGCGAGTAGAGCAAAATGCCTTCAATTAATGACTCCATGATGTTCACACGACTGCTCAACAATTCAAGCATCTCTTTGCCATCGTCATCCAAGTGATCAGTATAGTCCGAACGCAGCCATGACGCTAGTGAGCCGATACCGCGCAAGGGTGTCTTGAGGTCATGCGAAACCACATAGGCAAACTCCTTAAGCTCATCATTGGAGCGTTCAAGTTCTTGGTTTGCCGCGAGTGTGGCTTCATTGGCATTCTTTAATCCATCCAATGTATCCTGTAACTGCGACGCCATCTGGTTAAAGGCAAGCTGTAGCTGCCCAATTTCATCAATACGCTTAACCGCTGCCCGTTCAGAAAGTTGCCCACTGGCTAACGCCTGTGCCAGCCGACCGACATCCTCCAGCGGTTTGCTCACCTGAACATTGAACACAACAATCGACAGTACACCAAGAAGCACACTAATCAGTATGGTGGCGAGAGCTGTCCGGATAACCGAATTGACCAAACTTTGCTGCGCGCGTGCCGACGAATAGCCAACCCACACCTCGCCCAGAAGTTTCTCATCGGAGATAATCGGGCGTCGTACTTCGTTGATGGTTGACTGGGTGCGCAGTGTTGATAGCACATTGAGGATGGCTTTCTCTTCAGTTGCATCAATCGCAGCCGCCACAACGGGATCATCGCGATTGAGATACCGAGTCAGCGGTTGTCCTTCGGCACTGATGACCACAGTATAAACAATATCGGGATCATCACTGCTGGTTTCTGCCATAATTTCCATCGACAAAAAGTCATTCACCCAAACAGACTCGGACGTGATCTGGCTTAGAAACGCTGTCTGTCGTGTTGCACGATTCTCTAGATCATTCGTCTGTTGTTGGAAATCTGTATAAATTTGATAGGCCCCAAACCCTGCCTGCACAACAACCAAACAAGCAATAATGATTGCCAGATAACGGAAACTAATTCGATCCCAAAAATGTTCTGCGGGTTGGGTGTGATGGTTTTCTTGAAAATTGCTCGATTGCATCATAAATTACTTGGCATCCCAACTGCGTAGTTCTAACGTCTCAATTAACTCATCCAACGGTCCATAGTCAACTGCTGGCACAAATCCTGTTGCGTTGGCATTTTCCAAGGATGGATGTCCCTCTGGAAGTGCCAACAATGCTTCTTTGACCGCTACCGCCAAATCGGGGTCGGTCTCTGCGAGTGCGGCCATCGGCCACTCTGGATAGAGCCGTGTGGTGTGGGGGAAATAGAAGCTGTCGTCTGCTTGATCAATGATGCGCAGCTCATCCATGCTGAGAAAACGTCCTTCGGCCAACATTTTTTCAAGCTGCCCTGTGCGCACAAAGCCAACGTCAAAGGTGCCATTCAGAACCCCAAGGATAATGTTATCCTGTGATGGTGTTTCCACAAAGCTGGCAAAGTCGGCAAAGGGATCAATACCTTGTTGAAGCAGATGAAATATCTGGAAGATACAGCCAGCAGCCGCGGTTTCAAAGGCAACACACGTCCCCTTTTTGTCCTTTAGATCCTCAATCGTTGTGATATCGCTGGCAGCATTAACCACAATCAACGCGCTAAACTCTGGGCCTGTGTTGTTCCGTGAAAGCGTTGCCAAGAATTCTGTGTCATAGAGTCGTCGAATTTGAGTTGCCGCCAACGGATTGTTGAAGGTGAAATCGACCTCGCCCTGTTCCACGACCGTGAATTGATCTTCCTGGCCGATTGGAACCATGACAAACGGACGACCAATCTCCTCGCTCAAGTAATCCAAAATCGGGTCATATTGTTGATTGGCCGCCGTTGCGCTGCGGATTGCAAGTACAGCAACACGCACCGCATCGACAGGCATTGACTCGCTGTCAATATTGGAACTTTCTATCGTCGGTATGGGCGTAGGTTCTGGTGTCGGTGAGGTACACGCGGCCAATAATAAACTTACAAGCATTAGGGTATAAAAATACGTCATTTGTACTATATTAAAATTTTTCGATCTGTTTTTTGTCATTTTATCATCACCTTTTTTGTATACTTCTTGGTAGTTCTGCACAAATTATTACGGCCAT
>JBCCFC010001203.1:0-4121 GCA_039029935.1 Chloroflexota bacterium | reverse complement strand
CGTCAATTGGGCAGTATCGGTACCGCCATTACCATCACTAATGGTGTAAGTGAAAGTATCAGTAGCTGTTTCTCCGACACACTTGGTGAGTAAAGCCGCAGACGCCCGATTTGCTGGATCAATGTCGGCTTCCAGGCGATTCAAGTTCAGCTCATAAAAACAGTAATGGATGAATGCCCCCAACGCCTCTGTCATCAACCCTTTACGCCAAAATGATCTGGAGAGCATATAACCAACTTCTGCCCGTCGGGATTCAACATGAATGCTAAACAAGCTCATTGTACCAATGAACTCATTCGTCTCTTTAAGCACAATCGCCAGCAGCAGGGCCTTGCCTGAGTCAAATGCATCAATTGCACCCACAATCTTTTCTTGGGCTTGAGATTCACGCTCAAAGGGCAGGCTGCTCCAATATTTCATCGCTTCTGGATCAGCATAGACGTGATAAAAGGGCTTGCTGTCCTTCGCTGCCACGGGTCGCAGAAATACTCTTTCCGTCTCAATGTAAATATGCTCAAATTGCATGGGTCACTTGGTGTCCGTGTATTCCTGCTGAAGCAACCGCTCAATTAACCCCACCAATGCAAGCATATCTTGCTCGGTGTCAAAGCGAAATTGCATCCACCGTGATTTCTTGGAACGCTTCGGGTGATAGGGTGAATTTTCAAGCGGAACAAGCTCCTCTTGTTTGATAAACTTTTGAGAGAGCCGGATGTCGATTTCTTCGTTGTCGTGAAAATGGGCAAACTCTTTGCCTCGATAAAAGACACAGAGCAACTCTGTGTCTTTCCATAGGCCAACTTCGACATCGTCCAACGCATTTAGGTGATTGATGAATATCTTGCGAATGTCCACTTTAGTCTCCTGACAAAGGCAGATTCTCGGTATGGATTTGGTTATGATGCATCGGCAAGGCTCGAAAAAACATGCGCGGCAGCATTTGCAGACCAATCTCCGTCACCTGGCGCTGCCTGCAACAATTCTGTCAGCATCGTTGGCGTTGTAAACTCACCTAAACGTCCCAACACATAGGCCGCATACCAACCAGCCCATTGCGCGTCACGCACACCACCTAAATGATTTGATTCATAGTTGTGATGCGCGCTCCCCGCAGCGGACAACGCCTCACACAATTGTTGTTCTGTAATTTTTACCATGATTTATCCCTCCATCATTGACCGGCCTTGTACCTTCCAATCATCAACATCTGCGGACCCTCGACCGCCTTGGAGTACAATCTCTTCAATCCGCTCATCCGGTGTCTCCATAAATTGTTCTAACGTAGTAATCCCTGCTGCGACGAGGCGTTCTGTATAGATAGGACCAATGCCATCAATCTCGATCAGTCGGTCATCCACTTCCGGGGTTTCATCAGGGGCGGTCGCACCATCCTGCGCTGATTCTGCGACCACAGCCGACTTTATCTCTATCACCTGGGCCTCGGTTGCCTGCACCTGTTGGCGCAATTGTTCAGTCTCAGCCTGTTGTGCCTGAATCTGCTCCTGTAACCGCGTCTCCGTCTTCTTGGCTTGATTCCCCGCAGCAACATATCCTGTTGCGCCTCCACCAGCAAGACCAGCCGTTATGGGAATTGCATTGTTGGCAATGGTCGTGATGCCTGCGTTAAGCCATGTGTTCACCTGTCCCCCTATGGTATTGAACGCAGAACTCACCGTCGAATTGACGGCTGATGAGGTGGCGTTTGATAATGATGCGTTCATACTTGAGAGGAGGCTACTCCCTGTCGCCGCAGGCACGAAAGACGTAGCGGTTGTCGATGTTGTTGTACCAGTGGTGGCGACAGAAGCAGGAGCGATGGATGTAGACGAGCTAGTCTGCGCCAGTGATGCCATCCATTTAGCAATCAGACCTGGCGAGGCTGTTGCTGATGTCAGACCGGAATTACTGCTCGCAATGAGCGTTGTGGGCGTGACCATATATGTTGTTACTGCTTTGGTCACAAACAGGCCTTTCACAAGCGCAACACCGCCAAAGACTGTACCTGCCGCCAACAGGCCAATGCCAAATATTCTGGCGTTTTCGCGGTTCTCTTCACGCGCCCAGGCCTCTTTAACCCGACTCTCTGTTTTCTCTTTTGTTTGGCTAAACCAAGTTCTAATGCCCATTATTCACCTTTCCTATTAACTATATAAAACATTACAGAGGGCTATGATTGCGATGCTACTTGATTCTAAATCAGGTATGTGTTTTCTGCCAAACAAAATAAACCGAGAAAACATAAAAAAAATAAACTTTATTCTCTAAGACGATTCCCCTTTAATTTTCACGCGGGGTATGTTCCGGCGAATACGCCATACGCGAAACCAGCCCAAGAACCTCACTGCTGTCAAAATTAACGTATTTACCACCCAAGGATATTTTGTGTGAAAATGCTTTTCATAAAATAACGCCATCGCCTCTGTAGACATCTGGGCAGCGCGTACTTTGGTCTCAGGGGATGCCTTGGAAATATCTTGGCTTTGCTTGCGGATGCCAACGCTGGCCCCTTTGATATGGGTGGCCCCAAATTGAGGTAAATACATAATCTTGTAGCCTGCGGCTTTGACTCGATAACACATGTCCACATCCTCGCCATAGACAAAAAAATCCTCATCCCAACGGCCTACATTATCCGCATCAAAGAGGCTTTTGCGCATAAACATGAAGTGCGAGATGCAGAGGTCAATTTCATGGGCAGTGTCCAGTGGCAGATGCCCCAAGAAGTATTGGTTGAAGAATGGCGAGGTTGGGAAGAGCCTGTTGAGCTTGGTGAAGTGGGTGAGCGAGGCCCAAGGGCTGGGGAAGCCACGATGGGCATCCATATCGAGTTGGCCGTCACGCAGGACGAGTTTGGCAGTGGCGATGCCGACATCTTCATGCTGGCTCAAATAGTGGGCAAGCCCCATAATCGTCCCTACTTTGGGGAAGGCGTCCGAGCCAAGGTAGAGGATAAACTCGCCTATAGCCGCATCCATCCCTAAGTTGGAGGCCACCGTCAACCCGCGATTCTCGGATAATGCGATTACATGTACACCGGGAAACTCGGTCGATACCATTGCCACCGACCCATCCACCGAAGCATTATCCACGACAATAATCTCCTGCACTTCCTCTAGCTGCACGAGATTATCTAAACAATCACGCAACAAATCACACGTATTAAAGTTGACAATAACGACGCTAATACTTACATTCTCTGCCACTATCCACTCTTCATTTTTCACTCTTCATTTTTCACTCTTCACTCTTTTGCATCATCCGCCGAATTGCATCGCGCAGTCGATTATCATCCAACGTGATACTGCGTACAATACCAGCCACACTTCGTAGCGTGCCCAAATCATTGCTATGCGCAACAAACATACTCGACTCGGTATCATAACGCAAATTGGGGTTGAGTTCTGGCAGATAGTCATCAATCCACAGGTGAATTAGCTCATACCAATCATGTCCATTGCCTTCCAACCCAAACTCTTTGAAAATTTTGGTTTCTTCTTCAAAAACACCCATAATGCTAAAGACGAGACTATAATGATCGTCGTCATGATCGACCAGCGTACACGGTTCAAACTCAGCTTCAATCGCCACTTCTTCGTCAATCGCTCGCTTGATTAGCTTGTCGTTTTTTAGGACTATGCGAACAAAATCAGCCAATTCAACCAATGACCCATAATGGTCACTGTAGACAGAAAGTTTATCCGTATCTGGATGAAGGTCTACCTTGCATTTGAGATGGTGACGTTCTTCGTTGATCAAAATATCAAAGACATCAAACCAACTGTAGCCTTTGCCTGAACGCCCCGCAGCCTCAAAAATCGGCATTTTATCCAAAAAGGGCTGTGTCATCTCATAGACAACTTCAAGTGTGCCGTTGTTGTGCGTCACCAGTCGCCCCGGCAAAAAATGGTCCTGTGACAACTGGGTTGTTTCCAAATCATAGTTAGTCTTACTTATCATGTTCAAACTTCCTTTTGTGTGCCTTACATACTTTAAACAACACATACTACAACGGATTTCGGATAGAAACGAATTTTAGCCTTCGCACACCAGAGAATCCGTTCCCATCCGGGGAACCCATTGGGTCTCGCTGTCGTATTTTTAGCCCACAGCCTCCAATGCTG
>JBCCFC010001202.1:0-4131 GCA_039029935.1 Chloroflexota bacterium | reverse complement strand
CTATTGCGGGTCGTACACGAGAACACCGGCATTAGGACCCAAAGGGTTCCCCTGCCTAACTCCACAAATATGTGGGTAATTTATTTTGTGGAACGGCCTTACACTATCACACTATCACGCCCCTACACTGTAACAGAGAAACTATGATCGTCTATATCATTCAGCGCGTCTTGCGCATCATTCCGCTATTTTTCCTCATTTCGCTCATTGCCTTTGTGGTCATTCAGTTGCCACCGGGGGATTATCTGACCGAGCATATCAACAACCTACGTGCGTCTGGCCGCGATGTTGATGAGGCTGAGGTCGAGCGGCTGATGAAACAGTATGCGTTGGATCGCCCCATGTACCAGCAATACCTGACATGGATTAGCAACATCCTCACCGAGGGTTATTTTGGACAGTCGTTTCAATGGGGTCGTCCAGTCAATGAAGTCATGGGTGAACGGCTTGTGTTGACCTTCCTCATCGCCTTTTTGACAACCATCTTTGTCTGGATTGTGGCATTACCGATAGGCATCTACGTCTCGGTGAGGCAGTATACCTTTGCGGATTACTTCTTCACCTTAATTGGGTTTATTGGTCTCGCTGTTCCAGGATTTCTCTTAGCCCTTGTCGTCATGTACAGTTCCTTTGCCTGGTTTGGGATACGCGTGGGGGGACTTTTCTCGCCAGAATATCAGCTTGAGCCTTGGAGCTTTAACAAGGTTCTGGACATGATGACGCGTATCTGGGTTCCCATTGTTATTTTGGGCATTGGTGGCACGGCCAACATCATCCGTATTATGCGTGCGACTATGTTGGATGAACTGCGCAAACAGTATGTCACCGTCGCCCGTGCTAAAGGGTTGTCTGAATTTGCTGTGTTGATGCGCTATCCAGTGCGTATTGCCATCAATCCGCTCATCAGTACGATTGGTTGGCTACTGCCTTGGTTCATTTCAGGTGGAACCATTGTCAACATTGTGTTGAATCTCGAAACAGCAGGTGTGGTCCTATGGCGTGCCCTGCTCTCACAAGATATGTTTTTGGCTGGAAGCTATGTCCTCATTATTGGCACATTGACACTGATCGGAAGTTTGATCTCGGACCTGCTGCTGGCCGCACTTGACCCACGTATCCGACTTGGCAGCGCAGAAGGGTTATAGCACAGAAGGATTTGTAGTACACATGAGTTCAATGATTCGCAGTCTATTTTCGCGCAAAATGCCTGGGGTTGAGTTGCAGGAGCGCGTCTTTCAAGAATCCGATGAATACTTCCGCGCTGGGCAGTGGCAACTGGTTTGGTGGAAGTTTAAACGCCATCGCTTGGCACAACTTGCCCTATGGACATTGATTATCTTTTATATGATGGCTCTCTTTGCCCCTTTTGTTGGCCCGCACGATCCATTGACCCGCTATAAAGATTTGGCCTCTTCGCCACCAACCAAAATTCGTATCTATGACGTTGTCTCGAAAACCTATCAATGGCCCTTTGTCTATACCATTGTGCGCGGTCGTGACCCTGTAACAGCACGACCTATCTATAAAGCCAACGCCGCTGAGATGAATCCGATTCGCTTTTTTGTACAGGGTGACAGCTATAAATTGTTTGGCCTGTTCGAGACCAACCGACACCTTTTCGGTACAGAGGTGATCCACACAGAAGATGGTGAGATTCAAGGGATGCCGTTGTTTGTCTTTGGCACAGATCGCATTGGACGTGATGTCCTGTCGCGCGTCATTCACGGTGGACGTATTTCGCTCACTGTTGGGCTGATCGGGGTTGCATTGAGCTTCATCTTTGGTGTCCTTCTCGGTGGTATCTCTGGCTACTTTGGTGGGACAGTCGATGAAATCATCCAGCGTATCATCGACCTACTAGTCTCGCTTCCGGCCATCCCACTCTGGATGTCATTGGCCGCTGCACTGCCACAAGACTGGACCAATCTACAACTCTATTTTGCGATCACGATCATCCTCTCCGTGCTAGGCTGGACCACATTGGCGCGCGTTGTGCGCGGTAAAATTCTCAGCCTACGTGAGGAGGATTTTGTGATGGCGGCGCGGCTGGACGGCGAAAGCGAATGGACCATCATCACGAAGTATCTGCTGCCGGGCTTTGCCAGCTACATCATCGTATCGCTCACCATCGCCATCCCCAATATGATTTTGGGGGAAACCGCGCTCAGTTTCTTGGGCATCGGTCTCAAATCACCCAGTATCAGTTGGGGCGTGATGCTGCAAGATGCACAGAACATCATGTCCGTGGCACAGTTACCTTGGACACTATGGCCTGTGGTGTTTGTCGTCATCGCTGTACTGATGTTTAATTTCCTTGGGGATGGAATGCGGGATGCGGCGGACCCATATCACTAATCCATGAATTCGCGCCCTCGGCTCGAACGGGAACAAGTGCAGCATATGAAGAACATCGATTTAGACTATGAGTTGGAAGAGGAATATGACTTCTCTGATGCAGAGCAGGGTAAATTTTATAATCCAGACGCCATCTTTATCTCGCCAATCTATTTGGAGCCAGATGTCAACGAACATATGAGTAGACTGGCTGCGGAAAAGAATATGGATATTCAGGCTTTCTTAAACGACTTTTGGCGAAACAACATGCAATTAATTGAAAGCGTACAATAATGGCATCAAATGAGAACACGGGGTCACGTGAAACCCTGCTAGAACTGAAAAACCTAAAGACCCATTTTCGCTTGGACGAGGGAACTGTCCGTGCAGTCAATGGTGTTGACATTGCAATCAAGCGCGGTCAGGTTGTTGGGATTGTAGGCGAGAGTGGCTGTGGCAAGAGCATGACAGCTATGTCGATTATGCGGCTGATCCCACCGCCAGGGCAGATTGTCGAGGGTGAAATCCTCTTTCATGGGGACGCAGGTGGAATTGCGGATTTGGCCCAAATGCACCCCAACAGCCGTGAGATTCGTAGCATTCGTGGCAACCAAATCTCAATGGTCTTTCAGGAGCCAATGACCGCGTTGAGTCCCGTGCGCACAGTCGGCAAGCAGATCACCGAAGCGATTCAACTACATCAGCAACTTAACAATGCCGAAGCACGTGAGGTCGCAATCGACACATTGGCGCGGGTGCGTATGCCCAACCCAGAACAGCGCATGGATGACTACCCATTCCAATTGAGCGGTGGTATGCGCCAGCGAGCGGTGATCGCGATGGCCTTGACCTGTCGTCCGCAACTGCTGATTGCCGATGAGCCGACGACGGCCTTGGATGTAACCACAGAGGCGCAGATTCTCGATTTGATGCGTGAACTGCAAGCCGAATCGGGCATGGCAATCATGTACATCACCCATAACTTGGGTGTGGTCGCAGAGATGGCCGAAGAGGTGGTTGTCATGTACTTGGGCAAGGTGGTGGAACATGCCGATGTTGAGTCGATTTTCTATGACCCGAAACATCCTTATACCAAGGGATTGCTCAACTCCATACCGCGCTTGGAGAAAATTGTGCAGGGTGAGAAGGAAAAGCTCCATGCGATTGAAGGCATGGTTCCCAGTCCTTATCAGCGCCTAAAAGGGTGTGCATTTCATCCGCGCTGCCCTGATTGTATTCCAGGTGTTTGTGATGAGGTAGAGCCGCAGTTGATTCAGCTAGAGGAAGGGCGGTCGGTGAGTTGTCATCTGTATGAATAGCAATAGATTTACGCCTAGCCATGGAATACAATAGCCCAATATTTATTGGCGTAATTCTTTGCAAGAGGAGGAATTAATAATAACGCACCCAAGTTGGACAAAGGCAGATTCACAAAAAGCAAAGATAATTTGGACAGAATACCAAAAGAAACATGATCTTTCTAATCGGATAGGGCAGACGGCAGGTATTGATCCGAAAACCAAAGATATTTGGTTTGGACAATCTATTATAGATATTGTGTGCCAAAGAGATGCCGAAGGACTGACCTCTCCACTATTCTTTGAAAGAGTTGGCTACCAAACTTACCTGATTAAGGGAGGACGCCAGTGATTCGGGGTTTTGTAGATAAAACTGTTGGGCTTGAGCGGGTTTCTGAAGTATAGGCTCGGTGAATATATTGTGTAACAGAGCGAAAGAGATAAGGGCATGAGTGTAATCGTAAAAGAGAAAGAAGCTATCTCCCAAACAACAATGCCG
>JBCCFC010001201.1:0-4149 GCA_039029935.1 Chloroflexota bacterium | reverse complement strand
TTGGCTGGAGGCTAAGGTGAGTGATGTTGTGTGTGAATATTAGCAAACTGTCATACACAATGAGTTTGCTTGTGCTATAATAAAAAAAGAGGGGTGTGTACTAGCAATACATGCCCCTCTTTTTTTATTATAGCACAAGCAAACTCATTGTGTATGACAGTTTGCTAATATTCACACACAACATCACTCACCTTAGCCTCCAGCCAACGCCGCTCAAATTCAGCCAAGTACATCTGTGCAATCTCTGGGGATTGGACAATGACCATGTTTTCGTCGTTGTTGTCATTGGCGTTCTTGGAGAAGTTGAAACTACCCGTTGCCACAATCCTTTCATCAATGATGATCACCTTATGATGAAACGTTCGGCTATTGCCATCTCTGCGCACGGTTGCCAATCCTCCACAATGTAGGCGGGGCAATTCACTGAATTGGGTCTTGGAACCGACCGTTTCAAATATCCCTTGGACAGTGAGGCTTGCGGCCGCATCCTGCATCGCTTTGCCAAGTGCATCATGGGTATACGAAAAAGCCATAAATTTTATTGACGCTTTGGCGTTCCGAACAAGGTCAACCAGCCTCTCTATCCCGCCATCCTCTGGGCCGAAAATAACCTGAATCTCTACGCCCTCGATGGCGACGGCTTGACGGCCTATCGTCGATGGAGACTTGCCGCCGTGCTGACCCTGCCACATCTCATCAAACTCGATTTGGAAGATGTCCGCTACATCAGACGAATTGAAGATTATCACGTTGTTGTTGTTGTGCCGGGTCCCATTAACGGTTATGTTTGTTGATCCAGTCCATACACTGGACTGGTCGAATATCCAGAATTTATTATGCATCAGTGCGCCTCTATCATCGTCTTTTACCTCGATGCCTGCGGCCATCATACGAGCGAACTGCCCATGACCGGGTTCATGGTCCTCTTCTATGCCAAACTCATCATCGGTTTTAATTCTTATCTTGACGCCGCGTCGATGCGCCCTAATGACGGCATCCGCGACAGCATCCAGATTTAATTCAAAGATGGCGACATCGATGCTGCTTTGGGCGGCATCGACGCGGGCGATCAGTTGGGCTTGGATATCAACACCTGTCTTTGTAAAAAAGGCTTCAATGGATCCATGGGCCTGCCTGATTTGCCCAGGTGCACCCGGCAGACGTTCGGCCAAACCATATCCGGTGGCAATCTGTACCTCTACCGAGGTTTTGCCCTCATCAAATGGACCCATCTCAACCTGATAGATATCACCGCTTGCCGCTGCAAATACTTCTGTATCTGATAAGTCTGGGGTTGGGGTGTTGGTGGGTGTGGGTGTATAGGTGGGTGTTTCGGTTGGGGTGTTGGTGGGTGTCCATGTCGGGATCAATGTCGGTGTGTTGATGGCCTTTTGATATTGGACGTATGCAACCTCCAGCCTTGCCGCTGAGACTTGGAGCGTCTCCGGGTCTGCTTTGTGGGGCCAGACGGCAAGGGACTCACAACGTCTCATCATCTCTTGATGGTCCTGTGTGGCTTGTTCGTATCTGCGTTGAGCGGAGGCCAGACTTAATTCGGCGGCACCCTTCTGGGTCTCGGCGGATGCAATCTCGATATCAGAGCCAAGATGCTGTATCCCTTCAAGCGCGATACATCGCTCTGCCTGCTCTGCAATCTGTCTTTCTTGTTCCAGTAAGGGCGCCGTTTCCGCTTGATATTCTTGCCACGTCAACTCATCTAATTTCTTATCGCGGGCAAGCTGACCCGCCCATAACGTGTTTCTCTTGTTCTCCAAATTTGATTGACACGCGCTCACAGTGGCAATGGGTGGGGGTGCGACGAGCTTATCAATGCGTAACTGGGCGATATGGATTTGTTGATGCGCTGTCTCTATTTGCTCAGAAATCACGGATGTATCCATGCCCCGACAGATGGCCGTTTGAGTGGCTTCGGGGATTGTTGCAGCGGCGGCAGTGCCTTGGGCCTCGGCCAACGCCAACGCTGCCGCTGCGCTCGATACATGCTCTTGGTACTGACTAAAATCCTGTGTGGGCTGAACCAAGGCGGTTGGTGTCGGGGTTTGCGTGGGCGTGGGCTTCTTGGTCGGGATCAAAAAATAAGTGGGTGTGGGGGTCGATGTCTCAGCCATGAGCAAAGAGCGCAGCCCCTTTAAGTCTGCGATTTTCTGACCCTTGGTGACGATGTCTCCAGCACGGATCAATATCTCGCTATTGGGTTCAAATACATTGTCGATCCTCATGGTTACCAGCGTCGGAACGAGTGCCGGCATCACCGTCGGCTCTATGGTTGGCTGTGTGGGAATTAACGCCGCTGCACTGCTGGCAATGCGGGGTAGTGCGAGGGGGATACAAATCGCAACCACACAGATGATGCCCAATATAAACTCACCCCTGGACGCGGGTTCAACATGGGCGAAGTGTATCTTCTCTCGTATGGGCCAGAAGATGGCGATCCCGGTCTGACCCCCGACAATCATGTCGATGATCAGATGACTGGCGTATGCGGCGGTGATAGCTGCGCTGTCCGCTCGAGCCAATAGAAACGCCATGAGCCAAACAACAAAAACCGCACCGATAGAATGGGTTATCGTCCGGTGACCAAACTGCCGCTCTATCTTTTCACTGATATCAGGCATAAGCCGGCCAAGCACACTGCTCGCCGTGTCGATGTCCGGGAGCAGCCCTAAGGTGGCGCAGATGGTTATCAGCCCAATGTTTCTGAAGAAATCTTGGTCATTCACTGCGCTGATCCACGCCAACGGGACCAACGCAGCGAGCATGTGGACATATGGACCCAGCAGGTTATAGAAGTAGCTATTCATAGTGCGTTTTTTTTGCAGTAAGGGCAGGATTCAAGAAATTCGACTTGTTCCCACTATCGAACGGTAGACATAAATCGCCTTCTGACAACCATGAACACAAGGGCGCCAAAGGCGGTCATCATGTACCCATCTGCCTGCCAAAGGACAAACCCGAACAGGATCAACAAAATCGGCAGCCATGACACATTGATTGGCTTTCCCTGTGTTGCTGGTGCTTTGAATTCTCGCAGCTCACGCAGCGACCCGGTCTGGGTCTGGGTTGCCAAGTTGATGATGGTACGCGGGTGTCCGTTGGACATCCTCAGTATATGCCGTATGACATCATCCCGACTTTCGATGTCCCCGGGCAAATGCCTATCAGCCAACTCTTTTGATGGTTGTGGCTCTAGCTTCTTTATCTCAATAACAACCGAGCGCGAGATAAAGTGATCCATTTTCTTATGCTCCATGGGTGTCTCGGCTGGCCGTGCGGTCATGGCAACCTCTGCACTTGTCTCAATCACGCTATTGAGCGTGTCCGTCATCGCCAGACTGATGCGATCCAGATTATCCAAGAGCAGGAGTGTGGCTTCGGCCTGAATGGCCAACGATGCAATCTGCGCAAGGTCTGAGATTGTCGCCTTGGGTGGGACAATGGCACTGGCGGACTCAATGATAATTTCAAGCACCTTCTTATGAGACTGTGCGAGATCAACATAGATAACCCTTGGATGTCGAACCGGATGATTTCTGAGACAGTGTGTCTTGCCAGACCCCTGAATCCCTTCGTACAGCGTGACTGTCGCCCTGCCAGGCACAACAGGCTGTGAACCCAAAATAGCGGGCAGGTTTTCATAGGTGAGTGCCAACGCTGGGGCACCACTGCGTACAACCTCGATTACGTCGTCAGGCTCAATCAAGGATGTTCGTCCGCTGCTCCTTGCGGTTCCGTCTGGCTTCAGGTAAAAGTATCCACTGCCCAACATGCTTAACCAACAATCAACATTCTCCCTTGTGCTGGGTGGGATAGCGTTGATACTTCTCTGGGTAGACATCACGAGCGTATCATGGAGCGCTGCACACTGTTCAGAAATCAGGGTCAGTGAATCTTTGACCACTGTACCCAACTCCTTTTTCCGTGTGCCTTTCTGGACCTCATCGATGACGATCAAATCCCGCTCATCACCCTCTAACGCCTCTCGTAGACCTCGCTCAACCAACCGCTTATACCGCACGGCCAACCCTTCGGCCTGCGCTTCGAGGACATCGGCCCACTTATCAATCTGGTCCGGACCGTAATAGATAACCCGGTCCAACTCTTTATAATGGACCAGCTCACTGCCCTTGC
>JBCCFC010001200.1:0-4166 GCA_039029935.1 Chloroflexota bacterium | reverse complement strand
TATGACACAATGACAGCTTTTTTCGCTCAGTGTTCTCGATCCTGGAACATGTACGACATCTCATTCAAGGGTTTTTGCCATCAGGAATAGCAATACATATAAAATATAAAATGTTGTCTTTAGGTCGAGAAATGTTCCTTGGGATTGTCAACCATAAATTGAAAAATGACTGGCAAAAATTGCAAAGATAGTGAACAAAATCATCTGTGGAAAAGAGGAAAGCTGGTCAAGAGACTGGCTTTTTTGTATTGTGGGCGTGTGTCGACAGCTACAATATACTGGTTCTAACCGTTTTACTTTTCATGGACATAAAATAAACCTCATATCAGATACTTGATGAGTAAACTTGTATGTCCTTCGTATTCTGACATGAGGCTTATTCTTTAAGTCACCCTCTGTCAAATTCGGGATGACTCATGTTGATTTGCAAGGGATGTAAGCAGATGCGTTTACCGCTTCACATACGGCAAAAACACTTTATTCTCGACAAGCGTATTCCAGTAGTATAACCCACCCGCTATATCGCCGACGATGACCTCTTCCTCAACATCATCATCCATGTTGATGACGACAATCGTGCCTTCGACAGCGCCCTCGGTGTATTTCGGCCAATCGGGAACCTGTGTGCCATCAAACTCATAGGCGTAGACAGCGGCGTCGCTGCCACCGACGAGAATTTCGCCTGTGCCATCGCCATCGACATCGCCCATCTGTGGTGAGGAGACGATGGGGGCGGCCAGCAGTTGCGGCCAGCCAAAGACGGCTTCGCCTGTGTGATGGAAGGCATAGAGGTTATGGTCTTGGCTACCGATGAGGATTTCGAGGTCGGTGTTATTGCCTGTGTCACCGCCAGTATCGCTGCCCGTGTCACCGTCAATATTGCGCACCAGTGGATCGCCGTTGATCATGCCGTCGGTATAGATCATCCATAATAGCGTACCATGTTGGTCGAGCATGTACAGCCCCGCATCGCCAGAGCCAAAGACGACTTCATTGCCCTCGGTTTCGGGGTCTATATCGGCGACAACGGCTCTGCCTTGGATGGTGTCTTCGGTTTCAAAGGTCCACACAACGTTGCCATCCAGGTCAAAGACATAGAGGTTGTTGTCATGCGAGCCAATCACAATTTCCTGTGTACCATCGCCATCGACATCGGCAAAAATGGGCGTTGCATTGCGAGACTGCCCGCCAAATTGGTCGGCCTCTTCGCCAATGCTGATGGGCCACCCTGACAGCGATTCACCTGCGCCGTTATAAGCATAGAGTTTGCCATCGGTTGATGGTACGATAATCATATCCATCTGTCCATCCTCATCCAAGTCAGTTGCCGCTGTTGATGCTAAGACGCGGTAGTTGACCGGACCATTTTCGCTGTTTTCGTCGGTGCCATCGGTCACTTCCACAGGCCAGCCATCCACCAATGAGCCATCAGGATTAAAGGCATAGATCAGCCCATCGCTGTTGACGTCCTCGACATCGCCTTCGCTTGTCACCAAAATTTCTAGATCATCGTCATCATCAATGTTCACGATTGTGACAGCAGACTTGATACCGCCAATCACGGGTTGCGGCCAGCCCTCGACCATGTGACTGGTTTCATCAAAAACTTCAAGACGTTCTTCCGTGATATTGCCCGCAATAATGAAGAAACGGTCTTTCTGTTCTCCGCTCTGATAGAGGCGCGTGACCACTGTGCCACCCACATAGCGTGACCGTGTCTGGCTGATAGCGTTGGGTGCATCAAGTGACCTGCTCGACCAGCGTGACGATGCCGTCACACGACCCTCGCCACCCAAACCGATATTGGGGTCTCGATGTCCAAAGAGCCATAAATTGTCGCGAACACCTTGGGTGGATTGAAACCAATCCGCAAAGGCGTTGCCACCTGTCGTGATAAAGTTGACATAGCGTGGGTAGCTTTCCCAAATATTGGAGAACTCCTCCGGCCAGTGCCACGTCTCATCAAAGACATAGGCCATGCTGAGGTCATATCCAGTCAGCGGACCGGTCTCGCGTCCACCTGTGGGGACAACACGTTGCTTGTTTTTAGACTGACCCGGTTGCACCAAATGCACCTCTTCACCTGTATTATGGACAAAAATATAGGGGTCCCAAGGTAGATCGCTTTTACGCCCCCGTGCATCGCGTGTGGCGGCGACACGGGTTCCATCCCTCGGTGTCAACAACACATTGGCGGTTCTGTCACTCATGAACAGTCGCAACTCTGCGGTATACCCGCCACCTAGTGCTGTTTGATCTGGATGAGTATTGCCAAAAATTTCGACAACCCCAGGAACCGCCTCAAAGGTATTTTCAAAGATGGTAAAGTCACCCCCTTCAAATTCACCACCGTTAAACGTGCCTGATTCCTCTTTGAGGATACCACCCTCCGTGTCACGCACAATCAGTTCATAGTAACCACCACCAGAGAGAGCGACAGCGTGGTGAAAGGCATGACCAAAGCCTGCACCACGCGCCAACGCGTCATAGCGTAGCAGGATTTCCGCGATACCTTTTTGCTCTGTCTCAGCAATCACGGCTGTGCGGATATCCATTTCAATCTGCACTACAAAGTCGTTATAATCCCAATCACTCCACCCTGCCCCTTTCAAATCCTCAAAGGCGACGGATGTGCGGTAGGGAGTTGAGTTAAACGATTCTACTGCGCCCATGCTATAGGCCAGCGTAAAATAATCGCCATCAACAAAATCAACCGCCTCAAAGGTGACGACGGTCTCGGTCGTATTCGTGGGTGATACTGCTGTAGCATTGCTAAAGTCACCGTCGGCATCGACCAACAGTGCAAAGTTTGTGCGGTTGCGCGCCCAGTCAGGCAGTTGATCAAGCATGAACTCGACCGTGACCGTACCCACACCATCTGTATCCACCAAGTCATCCTTATCGACGCGCCACACCTGACTGAGGCGATTTTCCTGTTCTGCTGGATGGTTATCTGATGCTGTATAGCCTGCATCGTCATGTCCAAAGGTGAGTAGCTCACCCAAGCCAAGGTCACTGGGGTTACTGATAACAGCAATGCCGGACACCGCCGTTGTCTGGCGGGCATCATCGTCACAAGAGAGGTTTAAGTGTCCAAGGGCATTGACATAGGTCCCGTGCGTGTCGCGGTAATCATAATAATCGACCATGTTGAGAAAATCACGACCATATTTGACACCAAGATAGAGATTGACGGTTTCAAATTCACAGGGTGTCAAGATACGGTCGTAGACCAAAATCTCGGCAATTTTTGAGTCATGATAGCGGTTGCCAACACGGTTGCGGTTGACACGAAATCGCTCGATATAGACCTGTTCATGGGCAATCGTATTGGACTCGACCAGCAGCCCATCACTATAGGTTTCAAGCTGTGAGCCAGAGAGCGTGGTGGCGTAGAGTTTGAGGACATGCGGTTCAAATGTGCCAAAGCCAGCCGTATGATTGGTGTTTTGAATTTTGACGCGAAAACGGTTGTTTGGCTTGCCATAATCAATTTGCATCGAGCTGACCGAGGTGCTGTTGTCTGTCGAAAAGAATGCATCGTGATCGTGGGGTGCCGGGTCATCGCTCTGGAGCACGATGAAGACCGAAGCGTCCGTAGTCACAGCTTCGGGCAGCACATGTTCAAAGAAGTCCTCGTTGTTGCGCATCTTGTCAAAGTCAATTGCCCCCCGATTGTTGATGAAACTGGGGACATAGACGGGGTGACGTGAAGAGAACCGTTGGGTGACATCGGCATCATTACCCGATTTATCCTGCCAACAGGCAATGCTCTCTCTTGCAGTGCCAGCAATAGCGGTGGTACAGGCACTATCGCTGTACAATGTCGCCGTATCATCGGCATCCAGCCACAGCATCAAGCCGTCGGTTACAGAGAGGGGTGGGTACGCTTGGGCATACGCCGTAGAGTTTAATAAAAAGAGGCTAATCAATGCAAAACTGCAACTCAAAAAGAGTCGCCGTGCGTGTGTTTTCTGTTCAATCTTCGCTGTATGTCTCATAAGTTTTATGGCTTCCCAAATTCGACAAAAAGCTGTAAGGCTTTGTTAAAAAATAAAATGAAGGGGAGAAGGGAAGAGAAGGGAAGAGAAGGGAAGGGAAGAGAAGGGGAGATAGGGAGAGAAGGAGAGATGGGGAGACAGAGAGACGGGTGATGTAGTGATGCG
>JBCCFC010001199.1:0-4168 GCA_039029935.1 Chloroflexota bacterium | reverse complement strand
GGCCATGATACCCGCTATGGCTCCCCCGATGATGTTGGTGAGAATCCACCAAAGGGCAACTGGGCTACGGTTTTGTGCAATGTCATCTATAGATACCGTAAGCGGCGATACTGATGCAGCGGTCATTGAGTGGTATCCTGTGGATTCCGGTCAGCATCATTGGTGGTCTGCTCATGGGCGCAGCGGGAGTATCGCTCTGTTCAGCGTTTTGTAGCATGATTCCGAACAACATTCCGCTTGGGGTGCTATTGGGTAGTGTTGAGTGGCTGCTTTATGCGCTGGTCACAGTGAGTGTGCTGGCTCTTGTCATAAAGACAACACGTGAGATGTAAAATAAGGGGATAGTATGGTTGATGTGATTCCACTCAAGTATGGCCCAATTTTTAAACGTGCCTTTAGTAAACCCGCAATTTTTCGCGATTTTGTGGAGGCTGTAACAGGTGTACAGGTGAACCCAAGCCAAATCTACACCGAATATCAGTACCCAGAGCGGATTGGCAATGTCGATATTCAGTATGATGTGTTTGCCGAGGATGATAAGCAACGTATCATCGTTGAAATTCAACATGTCAAAGAAGAAGACTTCTTTGCACGCTTTTTATACTATCATATTCTTGGCATTATTCAACAGGTAGGTAGCTTTGAGGAGTATGAGCCGCCGAAGACTGTGTACACGATTGTTGTGCTGACTAGCGTACCCAGAGATGGCAGCATTAAGTTTAGCTTGGCAACACACCTGATGGAGATTCTGGATGAGCTAGGCGAGCGACATCTAATCGCACCCCATCGACTTATTTTTGTTAACCCGCGTCTGGTAAACAAGAAGACACCTGCTGCAGTTAGACCCTGGATGGATGTGATTGAAGATTCACTTGATGGAAAAATTGATGAAAATGACTATCAATCGCCAAGATTAAAAGAACTCATCAATGAAATTCAAAAGAGTACGATGTCTGCAGAAGAGTCTACTGCCATTAAAGATGAATCTGCATGGGAAAAAGCCAAAAATCGCTTCCGTGAAGAGGGTCGCGAAGAGGGCCGTGAAGATGGGCTTGAAGATGGCCGTAAAGAAGGTCGTCGTAAACAACAAGAAGAAACCGCAAAGCTCATGCTAAAAGAAGGTCTTGCGCCGGATGTTATTAGCCGTACAACGGGTCTCACAGACGAGGAGATTCAGTTGCTCACATAGGTCCATTGGACGAAAGCACATATGATGAATAAATTTCGTATAATCAGTATTTCACTTGTTTTGCTCATAGTTCTCTCTGCCTGTGCGCCTGTTGACCCATCATCAGAGGCTGCTGAACCCGCATCTGTACAGGAGAGTGCATCAGCCGGTGATGCAGATGTTGCAGAGGCTGAAGAATCGAGTAACGAAGAGGCCAGTGAAGAGGAAGCTGATACTGAAGAGGCTGACGCTGATGATGGTGGCGAAGTCGTAGCGGACGATGAGGAAGAGGCCAGTGCTGAGGCTCAGGATGAGTCTGTCGCTGAACCAGTCATTGGCGGGCTACCACCATTACAGCATGAGATTCAACTGCCGCCTGGATTCAAAATTGGTGTCTATGCTGACAATGTGCCCAATGCGCGGTCGATGACCCTCAGCCCCAATGGGACACTCTTTGTGGGGACACGTGCTTTGAGCAACGTCTATGCGATTTTGGATCATGATCAGGATTATCAGGCCGATGAGGTGATCACACTCTATAGTGGCCTGCGCAGTCCCAATGGCGTGGCCTACCGTGATGGCTCGCTCTATATTGCCGAGATCAACCGTGTATTGCGTGTGGATAACATTGAGGACAATCTGCGCAATGCATCAGTCCCTGTGGTAGTCAACGATACCTACCCAACCGAAGGACATCATGGTTGGAAGTTTATCCGCTTTGGTCCTGATGGTCGGCTCTATGTGCCTGTCGGTGCGCCCTGTAATGTCTGCGATACAGACGACTCCATTTTTTCGACCATCACAAGCATTAACCCAGATGGTAGCGATTTGCAAATTCATGCCGAAGGTGTACGCAATACAGTCGGCTTTGACTGGGACCCAGAGACACAGGACCTCTGGTTCACAGACAATGGACGCGACATGATGGGGGATGACATGCCGGGCGATGAACTTAATCATGTCAGTGGCCCCAATATGCACTTTGGCTTTCCCTACTGTCATGCAAACATTGAGGGTGGCACAGTTCAAGACCCCAGATTTACACAAAGGCTATGCGATGAGTTCACGCCACCAGCACAAGCTTTAGGGCCACATGTTGCGGCATTGGGGATGCGTTTCTACACGGGGCAACAGTTCCCCGAAGAGTATCATCACCAAATCTTCATCGCCGAGCATGGCTCATGGAACCGCACCGTCCCCATCGGTTATCGCATCACGTTGGCACGGCTAGTGGGCAACCAAGTGACCAGCTACGAGGTCTTTGCCGACGGCTGGCTGCGTGACGGTCGTGCGTGGGGTCGCCCTGTGGACTTGCAGCATATGCCGGATGGCTCGCTGCTTGTGTCTGATGATGCAGCAGGCAAGATTTACCGCATCTGGTATGAGGGTGAGTAGATTTCTTGCTACATAGGAAAGTACAAATCAGTATCACAGATTGGTTATCTGTGACGCAGGTAGTCAACCTGCGATACTGTCCTTGACAAATCCCCCGATTACCAGTAAACTTACGATGTGGGTCGTTTTATAGAATAGTATGCTTGTAATTTATACATATTCATCTATCTCAATGGAATCTGGATTACTTGACAGGTATGATTAAATACATCTAATTCAATTGAAGGAGCTGCACCCATAAATAATGATTCATGTAAAAGAAAAACCTGTAACAAAGAAAACTATCACAAATTCTTCTCCACTGAAAACAGTTGCCGATTATGATGTATTGACGCGCTTAAAACATCCACCTACGTATGCCAATGGGAAAAATCATATCTATAGCAATGGAAAATCACTGTATGAAGCCTTTCCGAGAGGCCGTGTTTTCTTATCAGATGATGATACAGTTGGTATACCTGTCCATGAATTGCCCACAAAACCTTGGTGGCCTGACTCATTGCCGGACCATACCCAATTACCAGATGAAGACGGAGAATTTGTGAAGAATTTGCATGAACACCCACAAAGCTTGTTGATTACAACGTCAATTCGGCCAGTTTTAGATAGACTGCATCCTGATGAGCAGTACATCATCGGGCAAGATTCAGGCATCTATTGGCGAATCAACACCCAACCGCTAGATGGTGTCAAAGCACCCGATTGGTTTTATGTACCAGATGTACCACCTGTGAGACGAGGCTCGTATGCTTTATGGCAGGAGCTTGTGACACCTACGCTTGTGATTGAATTTGTCTCTGGTGATGGGCGCGCTGAACGAGACCAAACGGTGGGACGTGGCAAATTCTGGGTTTATGAAAATGCCATTCAGCCACTCTATTATGCTATTTATGAAGAAGAACCAGCCAGCGTAGAGTTATATCACCTTGTGAATGGGCAATATCAGTCGATTCCAGCAAATTCCAGAGATCATTATCTAGTACCACCAATGGATATCGAATTAGGTATCTGGCATGGTAAATATGGAAATCAAACAGCAGGGTGGCTGAGAGTATGGGATAGTCAAGGAAACTTATTGCTATCTGGCGAGGAACGGGCTGAACAAGAGTCTCAACGAGCCAATCAAGAGGCTCAACGAGCCAATCAAGAGGCACAACGAGCTAACCAAGAGGCACAACGAGCTAACCAAGAGGCACAACGAGCTAACCAAGAGGCACAACGAACTAATCGTTTAATTGAACAATTACGTGCCCTTGGTATTGAGCCAGATGTATTATAAAATAAATCTTTTCATCAAATGAATACAAACGCGAATCATCAAATCAATAAAACGATGTCAACCAAACGTGTCAGCACGGTTGGCGGGATGATCGCGCTTACATAGCCCGCGCCGCAGGTTGTGCATTCCGAGCGCGGGCAGAATCGAAAACGTGAAACCAAAGATAACTGTGTATCGCAACACGCATACACAGTTATCTTTGTGTTTCACGTTTCTTTATTTCAAGAAGTTGAAAAGTTGAAGGGTTGAAAGGTTGAAGGTGCCAGCCCATTCACTTTTCAACTGTTCAACCTTTCAACTGTTCAACCCTTCAACAATACAGTAGT
>JBCCFC010001198.1:0-4170 GCA_039029935.1 Chloroflexota bacterium | reverse complement strand
CATGGCCCTCTCCTTGTGTGTACAATTTCATCAATAATACCTTGTCACTTCACCCCCCATTTTACACACAACTTGGCTTTTTTTGCTATTCAATTGTTACCCTCCAATGAACCATGCCCTTATCCTCAATGCTGTGCGCAGTGCCGCTCGTGGACAATCCGTGCTTGACCCCAATGTGGCTGGCTCCGTGTTGCAAGAACTGGTGCATGGCAAAAATGTGCAGAACGACTTGACCAAACGTGAGACACAGGTGTTACGGCAGATTGCGCATGGCATGACCAACCGCGAGATTGCCGAGCATTTTACAATCGGCGAGGAGACAGTGAAGACACATGTGGGGAATATTCTGGCGAAGTTGCATCTGGCGCATCGCACACAGGTCGCTTTGTATGCGGTGAAGCGTGGGTATGTGTCGTTGGATGAGCTTGAGCTATAGTCAAGCCCATTAGGGTAGGAGCCTTTGTTCGTATTGATAGGGCATTACCGACCAATCCAAGGCAAAAACCGCAGCCAAACCCTTGGCTCTACGGCGGGAATAAAGATGTTGTTGCTCACCGTCGCCGTCAACACCAGCAGCGGCTCTTCTGCCTCTGTTTGCATGGGCGAACGAATTTCTAGCTGGATATCACCGCCATTTACCTGTTGATCTTCGCTGCCAGCCACAGCCTCCACCACAATCGTGACGGCCTGTGTACCAACAGACATCGGGCCGATGAGTACCCACTCCCCTGCACTGTCATTTCGCTCCAAAACATCATAGCCGTCGGGCAAATTTGCTAAAGTCGCTTCAACATTAAGACGAATGCCACCAACCTGTCCTCGACGGCTGGCAACGTTGAGACGTGGGAGCGAGAAGTGGTACGTGACCGTTTCGAGCGCGTCCCCTTGGTTGACAAAGCGGAAGTGGATGGCAACCTGCTCTCCGTCTGCCATTTCATGCATATGATCCTGCCCACTGGCCCCTCCTTCGCCATCCCCTTCGCTGCCATCCTCCGAAGATGTTGGGGCTGGTTCATCCATGTCACCGATGACGACAGGGATGGATTGAGGGGCGAAGACTGATTCAGGGGGCGGTGTCAATGTTGGTGGGGTTGTGGGTGGAGCTTCGGTTGATATGATAGTGGATGTTGAAGTGGGTGTTGCAGTAGGCATCTCGGTTGGGCGATGGGTTGGTGTCAATGTGACGGATACAGTCTCTGATGAAGATGTCGCCGTAGGAGAGGAGATCACCGCAAAAGATGGTGTTCTAGTTGGTGCAGGTGTGGAAGTTGTGACCACAGATACTTGGGTTGAGATAGGGCTTGGTGTTGATGTGGTGGTTGGTGATGGCGTGAAAGTAGGCACAGTAATGGGTACAATAGTGGATACAACAGTTGTTGGTGTACTGGTTTCGGTTGGATTGGTCACAGAGGATGGCGATGTTGTCTGCGTAGGTATGGCGGTTGGTGTCACAGTCGGTGTTACAGTCTGTGTGATAGTGGGTGTACCCGTCGATGTGATGCCTGTTTGGAGAACGGGGACGGTCATGCTAGGTGTTGTGGTCAATGCGGTCGTTAAAGTGATTATTCCGGTAGGGGTTGGTGTATCTGTGGCTGACGGTGTAAGAGTCGGACTTGCGATTGGCTGAGAAGTGGCCGTCGGGCTTGCGGTTGGCTGAGAAATCGCTGTAGAGATAGCGGTTGCCAATGATACTTGAGTCGTAACGGGTGGTGCGGTAGTGGATGGGATAGGTGTACTGGACGCGATAGGTGTACTAGATGGGATAGGTGTACTGGATGGTGTTGAAGTCACGGTAGGGGTTTCCGTGAAACCGGGGACTGTATACACAGGTACATAATTGGAGACAAGGGTAGGTGTTGCGGATGAAGTCGCCGTGGACGTCACCGTTGGGATAACCGTGTTTGTTGGTGTTGATGATGGGGTTGGGGTTGATGTAGGCGTAGGGGGCGTCGATGTATTGGTAGGCGTTGATGTATTGGTTGCGGTTGACGTAGACAGAGGCGTATCCGTTACAGTCGGTGTATTGGTCGCAGTGGGGGTGTCCGTTGAAGTCGGTGTAGTAGTCGGTGTGGATGAAGGCGTAGAGGTTGGTGTGGGCGTCGGTGTACTGCTCGGCGTCGGCGTATTACTCGCAGTCGGCGTTGCGGTCGGCATCGGTGTGACTGTCGGTGTAAAGGTGGGAAAGGCGGGACAGTCCAATATCGCATTGGTCAAATGTGAGGTGTGGCTAACAGACGAACTGACCGTATCAACCTGTCCATTGTCAGCACCGCTGGGGCCATCACTCGTACCCCACCAGTTGTTGATGGCGTCGATAACCGTGCCTGCAAGATTGCGCACCGCATAGCCGTTTTCACTGCCGCTATTGCCCACAAGACAACTTTGTTGAATGTGGATGCTGGCAGTGCTGTCATTGCTGAGTTGCGTCAACGCACCACCGCCAGTAGCAGCGGTATTGCTGAGGATACGGCTATTGGCAATGGTGACATTTCCCTGTTGCAAAGCCAGACCACCCCCCGTATTTTTGTGCGCCATATTCTCTTGCAGCGTACTCTCGTTGCCCAGACTGACATCGCTTATGAGCGCATAGACGCCACCACCGCTGTTATAGGCATAGTTATGGGCGATGCGACTGTTGTCGAGTGACAGCACACCACTGTCAAGGAAGACACCGCCGCCTTGGTCAAGGGAACGATTGCCCGTGATGGTGCTGCCGCCAGAAAGAGCAATGTCCGTGACAATGGTGTAGAGACCGCCACCGCTGTTGCCCGATTCGTTATAGGCAATGTGGCTCTGGTTGGTGAGCGTGATGCTGCTCTGAAATGAGAACACGCCGCCACCATAACGATAGGCACGGTTCTCCACAATGCGGCTGTTGTCCATGCTGAGTGAACTCTGCTGCAGATAGATGCCGCCACCGCCATCATAGGCATAGTTATCGGAGATGACACTGCTGTTGATTAGGCTCACCGGACCCTGTGCAAAGATACCCGCGCCATAGCTTTCACCACTATCCAGGTACCCTCCCTGCACGGTGACATGGCTGAGGGTCAGTGCCCCCTCGTTGGTGACATGCAGCAGCCGGAAATAGTCATCGGCATAGACATCGCGCGACAGCACACCATTGCTGATGGTCACGTCGCTGGCAATGGCTGGCAGCGCGGTGTACCCATAGCCCTCACTGTATGCACCCGATGTGAAGAGCAGCGTATTGCCTTGCAGGTCAAGGATGTCCGCTCCCGCATCGCCCGCCACACAGTCACCACCACTACTATCGCCTCCGCCTGATAGATTGGCATTGTTGATCGCCTCGGCAATGTCACAGCCCGTGTCACCGATGGCAATGGGGTCTACAGTGATGGTGGCGGCTCTGGCAACGGGGATACTGGTGGTGCAGAGTAGGAGGGAGGCGGTTAATGTTGTTTTGATGGTTTGGCTGGTT
Source organism: Chloroflexota bacterium (assembly GCA_039029935.1). Taxonomy (GTDB): domain Bacteria; phylum Chloroflexota; class Anaerolineae; order Caldilineales; family Caldilineaceae. The sequence goes on along the minus strand of JBCCFC010001198.1, from coordinate 728 downwards.
TTCATTGGTTGGTTTCCTTGGTTTGCTTGTTTTCTTGATTGTTACTCGATGTATTAGGCTCTAAATCTTCCAGATAGTTATATACACCCAGAGGATCTCTTGGGAATGTATCCGTAATGTATACTGAACTACACTGGATTAAAATTTGCCTGTCATCTATCAATGCCCTAAAGACAAGTCTAGGTAAAGGAGTATCTAGTGGAATTTGGTGCTGTTTAAGGTACTCAATTGCTTGATCATACTCTAACAATTCAAGTTCAACATTCTCCCAAAATGGGTAAATATGCATTACATGAATTGGTGAAAAGTTCATATACCAAGCCTCTATAGCGTTCATGCCTGTGGGTTCTAATTGCGCAACTTGGATAACGAGAGACCTATGAGAGGGGCTGTATAAAACGACACGGTAGCGAAACGGTTTTTGAATTTTGTAATTGTGTATCTGGCTCCTCATGAAAAATATATATTGATTATATGTTTCTTTATCCATCTATTCGTTAGCTCCTTTTGACAGGGACCAAATCCAAATACGGTTGCCAACTTACTACTCGCCTGTAATTTATTCTATTCATGATAGTTCCACATAATGTTTTGCGCTCCAATATCATTAATTTTTAAGTTTGGATCTGCAGTTTGTATTAAGGTTATTAGTCGGAGACCATACATCATATTCCGCCGAGAATGATAATCTATTATATCTAGGACATCCCAACCTTGAGTTGGATTTG
>JBCCFC010001197.1:0-4176 GCA_039029935.1 Chloroflexota bacterium | reverse complement strand
ACCTTTGTCTGGTTTGAGAATGAATACCGTGCTGCGGGTCCGGTAGACGCAGCGACCCCAGGTGGCTATGTAATTGACTCCAATGATACCGATGGTGCATTTGCCCCGGTCGTGAAATGGAATCTGTGGGGGACTCCACTCAACGATGACCGCACGGGCTGGGGTAGTGTGCATAACATTTATATTGACCTCTGGAATTCAGGCAATACGGACTTCCGCACACTGGTCTATGACCGCATCGCCAACGCCTATTTTGCACATAACGATTTGAGTGGTGCGCTGGAGGCAACGACAGCACGAGAGCGCTTTGACGAGTGGCGGGGGTACATCGCCTTGAGTATTCTGACCGAGGCAGCGCGTTGGGTGAATGATGCCACGCTACCCGATAAATGGCTGACCTTTATGAATGACCGTTCGACCTTTGTGGAGCAACGTAGCCATGTGGTATTACAACAACTCAAGAATCGTGGATATTTCCCGCTAAATCCCGTCACACTGGTTGCGGATCTAGAGGCGACCAGTGTGCGCTATATCCGTTTGATGAAATCAGGACACAACCCTGGCGGCAATGCGCTGAACCTGGGGGAGGTGGAAGTGATTGACGTCAATGGTATCAACAGAGCACTGATCGGGACTGCTACACAGAACGCAGAGTTTGATGTTACTCGCTTTCCCGCAGGACGTTGCAATGATGGAAACCTTACACCCGCGACGGGTGCAAACCTCAACCTGTGTCACACACAGGGTGGCACAGCCAATGACTGGTGGGAAGTAGACTTGGGGGCAGTCTATGACATCCGTGAAATCCGTATCACGAATCGCACCGATTGCTGTACGGATCGGCTTGGCAATGTTTTTGTGTTGGCTGCAGACACAGCCTTTGCGTCAACGGGAACAGACCTTGCCGCAGCACGGGCGAACGCCGATTTTGAATCGCAAATCAATAACAGTGTTACGGCAGCGAATCCAGCTCGCACCATCATCATCCCCAACACCACGTCGCCCGAAAGTTGGGGTGTCTCACAGATAATAATCAACAACCCCAATGGTGGTCAGATTTATTATACAACCGATGGCACAGACCCGCGTCTTTCGGGTGGTGCAACTTCGCCATCGGCCATACTCTACAGTGGACCGATTAATCTTACCCAGAGCAGCATTGTCAAAGCTCGACCGTTGGCGGATGGTATATGGGGACCCATCACTGCTGATACCTATCATGTCAACCCACAGGCCAGTGCGGAGAACCTACTGATTACCGAGATTCATTACAATGGCGATGGACACGATCCTAATCCATTTAACGCCAGCCCATTGAACTACAGCTCGGATGAATATGAGTTCCTAGAGTTCAAAAATATCGGTGCAGAGCGTATCGACCTTACAGGGGTTAGCATCAGTCAAGGTGTAACCTTTACCTTTGAACTGATGCCCGAACCGCTCACGATAGGTCCGGGCGAACATGTTGTTGTGGTCGAAAACAAAGCCGCCTTTGCCAGCCGTTACCAAGATGCAGCCTCCGCTTATTATCATGCAAACATCGTCGTGGCGGGTCAGTGGACCGGTGCATTAAACAATGACGGTGAGTTGCTGACTGTGCTTGATCGTGATGGTGTTGAAATTCTCAACTTTGCCTATAATGATTCGGGTCGCTGGCCCGGGCGTGCCGATGGCAATGGCAGCACGTTGGAGATTGATAATCTGGCCGCAGTCCCCAGCAACCCTGCGACACGAAACTCATACTTGGCGGATGGCGACCACTGGCAACCCTCCAGCGAGTATCATGGCTCACCAGGGCGTGATGGTCTTGGTCCCGACAACCGCATTGTCGTCAACGAGGTGCTGGCAAACAGTACGGAGCCATTGAGCGATACCATCGAGTTTCTCAACACCACCGACAGCACCATTGACATTGCGGGCTGGTTTGTAAGCGACACCAGCAACGAAGATAATGGTGGCTTCCGTAAATATACCTTCCCTGCTGGCACGACAATGGATGCAGGGGCGTATCTGGTGATTGATGAAAATCACTTTAACAACGCCGCCAATCCTGACAACCTTGTCCCCTTTGCCCTCAGTTCGACCACCGGTGATGATGTCTATCTCATGGAAGCGGATGCGGCGGGCAATCTGCTACGCTTTGTGGATCGTGTCGAGTTTGGGGCAACGGCCAACGATGAGTCGATTGGGCTGTGGCCGGATGGTTCGGTAGAGGGTGTGCAATCGGGCGACCTCTATCCTATGCTGGGACACACCTTTGGTGCGGCCAACAATAGCAACGGCAATGGCGTCCGCGTTGGCTCAGTGGTCATTAGCGAAATCCACTACAACCCCTTTGACCTTGACCAAAACTTTGAGTTTATCGAAATCACCAACAACGGCTCTGTAACAGAAACGCTGGTCAACTGGCGGCTACGTGGCGAAGTGGATTTTGACTTTATAGGCAACTACAGCGGAACCACGCTTGCCCCCGAAGAAACGCTGGTCTTCGTCCGTTTTGACCCAACCAATCAAACGCAGATGGACACCTTCCGCAACGCCTATGACCTCCCTGAAGAGATACAGGTCGTGGGGCCTTGGACTGATGATGGCGTGACAGGCAAACGGTTGGGCAATGGCGGTGGCACACTGAAAATCCAACGCCCCGATGCGCTGGTGACACCGACCAATGGCGACCCGCCGTTCTATCCCATGCTGCTGGAAGACCAAGTGCAATATGATGACGATGCTCCTTGGGTGACAGAACCCGATGGCAACGGTCCATCACTGGGACGCATTGATCTAGCCGTCTACGGCGATGACCCCACCAATTGGGAGGCCAGCGACCCGCCGCTGTTGAGTTGTATCGACATACAGCCCATCACTGACCTCTCGATTGGGCGTGTCGGCTTTGACATGGCGCGTCTCTTCTGGTCTGCACCGCAAGATGGGTCGGAGGTTGAAATCTGGCGTAGCGAGCAGCCCTATTTCACACCAGGTGATGCAGATAGTACGCTGCTCCATACGGCAACCGATACGCTGACCAGCTATGATGACACAACGGCGGCACTCGGTGATATTGCCATCAATCATTTCTACGCCCTACGCACGGTGGAGCAATGTGGCAATACGGCTCTCTCCAGTCGCGTCGGTGAATTTGAATATGCGTTGACCGAGACAGGCAGCAGTGACTTTAACTGGGTGGGCTTGCCGTTAATGGTCGATGGCATCACGCTTGGTAATGGTGATAATGCCAGCTTGGTCAACCACATCATCAACAACACCAGCAACAACGGATCGGCTGTTACACCAACGATTGATGCGATTGAAGAATGGAACAACGTCAGCCAAAGTTTCAACAGTTATCTACCCGAGCTCCCCTTCTTGGGCGGCATCAACGTGCGCATCGGCGGTGTCTATCGTGTCAGTGCCGACCTGCCCGGTGAGCCTGTACAGAACGCCATCTGGACACTGCTCGGTACTGTCCCCGATGCCAGCCAATTCACGCAGTCGCTTGCAGCCACAGGCACAACCAACTACAACTGGGTCATGGTCCCACTGGGTGCAAGTGCGTTGAGTGACTCAGCCCTGTTGATTGATGACGTGGAAGCCAACAGTACACCAACGGTCGAGATTGTCAGCCTTGATAAATGGAATGGGGCGTCGCAATCATTTGACAGCTTCTTGCCCGACTTCCCGTTTTTGTCCTTCGGGACACAGGCGGGTCATGCCTATCGGCTGTCGTTGGTGGATGAGGTTGTGCCGGGGACTGCTGCGGATTGGCGGTAGGAGAGTGAAGAGTGGAAAATGAATAGCGAAGCTTGTTGAGCTTTCATAAACGTATCCATGTTTTCCTATATCCGCGTTTTGATTTTTAACACGAGTATAGGAAAACACGGATACTTCTTATGTCTATTCAAATTACATCTACAGCCACTGCCCTATTTGGTTGTCTCTCGGTATACCTATCGAATCAGGCAGCTTCGGGTAACTCAAGTTTGTCCAACGATTCCAGAAACAGCACCTGTGTTGCAATTTCTTCAAGCATATCTACGTTTTTGATGGCCTCAAGCTGATCTGTCAACTCGTCAGAGATTTCGCCAAATTTATTGTTGAGCAATTTGAACAAAATTCTGTGTTGACCCAGAATTGTACCCTCTTCTATACCTTTCTCTATGCCTTCTTCACGGCCTTCTT
>JBCCFC010001196.1:0-4178 GCA_039029935.1 Chloroflexota bacterium | reverse complement strand
TTGGTTCTGACCCTCGTAACCTCTTTGACTATCTCCTTGAACACGTTGACCTCCCTCCGCGTCCCGCAAAAAAACGGCTTCCCCCAGACCCGGCTCCACTCCTGTGTTAGACCCTTTTGGACGGAACCATGACCAACGCCCCCTTATCCAATACCAAAATGATGTCTGCATGTTGAATGGTCGAGAGTCCGTGGGCAATCACAAAGGATGTGCGCCCTTGCATCAATCGTTCCAACGCCACCTAAGGCCATTCCACAAAAATAAATACCCAACTTACTTCCAGGAAGGGGTAACAGAAACGCTGGTCAGTCCAGTAGATTGTATCCCCTTCTTGGAAGACATTCATGTATGGCATACGCTACGGAGGATGAACGTCATTCGGACTATCGTCCGACGCTCAGGTAGGCAACCTGAGATACTTTCAGGGCAGTGTACATGAGTCATTTATTTTGTGGAATGGCCTAAGTCAAGCAGCAGCACTCACCCAATTAAACTACCCATCAAATCGTTACGAAATCATTGTCGTTGATGATGGTAGTCCACAAACACTTGACGACATTGTGAGTCCTTTCCACTCAACCCATCACTATCACCAACGTATGATAACACGAGGTCGAGTGTTTAATAATGTTGAGGCACTGCGATTTTCTGGATGGTTGGTGAGTTCGCCTCTACGTGAACAAAGAGGAAAACAGGCCGTGTTGTTATCGGGGTTGTTGTGTCTCTCACAGATTGCAACGGTCGCAGGTTATTATTCTGAAAAGGTAAGTTTAGTCTAACGTTTCTCTATGCTTTAAAGTGGGGATTAGCGGCCCAATATCATCAACGATATGTGATGTTGCATCCGGACGGCCATGTTGTTTTGCTTGGGTTGCCATATGTTTTAGTTGTGCAGCGTCTTGACCAAACCAGCCCACAATCGACTGCGCAATTTCATCCGCATCCTGACTATAGATACCCATCCCATTCTCGACAACAAATGAAGGGTTACTTGCTTGATGCCCTGGCATGTAGCGATAGGGTATCATAGGAACACCACATGCCATAGCCTCGGCAAGAGCGACAGACCCTGATTTGGTCACTACACAATCACTTGCTAGCATCCATTCGTCCATATTTTCAACAAACCCCACAATAGTCGTTGGGGTCGGCCATGTATAGGCCATTAACTTGGTGTGGAGTTGAGAATCTGTCTCGCAGATAATTACCAACTGCCCCATGACATTCGTTACAGCCAATTTTTGAGAAATCGCCTGTGCGATATGTATAACTTTGTTATTATTAGTGCGTCCCCCTAGCATCAATACCGCTGGTAAACCTGGATTCAACCCTAGTCTCTGACGTAGGTCAGATTTAGAGATGTTTGATGAGATCGTTCTTGTAAAGCTTGGACGAATTGGCAACCCATACATTCTCAGTTGTTCTCGTGTCATGCCTGCTGCCCGCGCGCATTCATAGGTCATATCAGTACATACAAAGCACAGGTCCACTTCATGATGAAACCATAATGAGTGAGTATCAATCAGGTCGACTGTAACAGTTACAAATGGAATTTTGTAGTCTAGTCTCCTGAGCGCGTTAATTGCTAGCTGATGTACAAAAAGTTGATGGACTGTAATAATTAAATCTGGCTGATGATCGGTGATCATCTTCTGGGTAGATCGCATGGCAGTTGCATTGACAAACCACTGTAACCCATCTCGAAACCATGAAAACAGAGACAAATCCCATACAATTTGCCACAGCCAAGGGCAATAGGTCGTGACCGTGTTGTAAAACAATGGGAGTAGGTTCACGGGGAATGGCGTATGGTCACGCAGCGAATCAACAATCGTCACGTCAACTTGGTTGCCAAAACGTTGCTCGAAGCCTGCGGCCAATGCCTGTGCTGAGGCTTGATGACCATTGCCCGTTGTTGTCGAGAGAATTAATATATTATGTGGTTTTTGCATTCGTATTGCCCCTTCACTTTAGATATAAGTTCCACTAAGTCAGTTCGCTGGTTTGTTCTGTCGGTCCCAATACCTCATCCAATAAGTGAGCGGCCATCGACGCCACTGTCGGATAGTCAAAGGCTGCTGTGATTGGCAATGTTTGCCCCAGATCAGATTCTAGCTGACGACGAAACTCCAGTGCCATCAATGAGTCCAGCCCCATCTCCGTAAACCTTGTGTTTCTATTTGGCATATCTGGGATGACCAATAGGCCAGCGATAACCTGTTGCAAATAGCTCTCTATATAGGCCAATCGACGATGCGTGGGCATGGACTCAAGCTCCACAATCATAGAGGGTATGCCGCTTGAGCTAGTTGCCGTTGTTTCAGGTACAGCTTGCGCAAGTCTTGATAGAAATGCACGCGATTTTGTGAGTTCATACAGCCTGTTGAGTCGGCCATGCTCGATGTCAATGGTGGTCACTTGAGGGATTGTGGTCTGCAGCAAATAGGCTTGAAGGTCAATTCCTATCTCTGGGGACATAGACGATACACCAATCTCGGCCAACCGCATCTCGGCGTCCGCTGAAATCATGCCGCCACCCGCCCAAGGCCCCCAAGCAATGCTTAGGCCCGGCAACCCAAGGCTCTGTCGATGGGTCATCAGGCCATCCAGAAAATGGTTGGCGGCACTGTAGTGGGTATTTTGTCTGTCACCCAGTATGCCCGCAACTGAGGCATAACTGATGAAGAAATCGAGGTCCATCTCTAGGCTGAGATGATGCAGCAGCCATCCACCGCTGACTTTGGGGCGCAGAACTTGTTCAAACCGCGCCCAGTTCAATGATCGTATGGCATCGCGGCCACTTAGCCCGGCAATGTGGATAATGCCTCGCAGTGGGTTTGTTGTATTGGCACGAATGCCCTCAAACAGATCATGCATACTGGTTGCATCAGCCACATCGACCTGTGCAATTTGGATGGTTATGCCCTGCGCGTCCAGTTCATTAACGATAGCCCGCTGTTCTGCGGTCCGTATCCCACTACGCCCTGTGAGGATGAGGTGACGCGCCCCTTGTGTTGCCATCCACTGTGTTGTGTGGAGTCCCAATGCACCCAACCCGCCGGTGATGAGATAGGTGGCGTCTGCCTGTATCTTGATTTTTGGTGTTCGCTGTTTTGGCAGAGATTGTAGCGGTGTGAAGCGCGCAACATGACGTTTGCCGTGACGATAGGCGATTTGGGTTTCATCATCTGGCTGTGCATTTAATAATTCTGCGAACACGGTCTCGGCTCTATTGACAATGGTCGCATCGCCATCAATATCAACCAAACCACCCCACAGGTCGCCATGCTCCAGCGCAATGATACGTCCAACTCCCCACAACGTTGTTTGGGCAAAGGCGACAGGCTCCTTGGGCAGCACTGCTTCTGCACCTTGTGTAACAATCCATAGACGGTATGTAGGTACAAGAGTCGCTTCAGCACAGGCTTGCACAATCTGTAACACACTGTTCAGCGTGCGTTTCTGACCCGCCATCAGCGATATTGTATCCTCAGCCGCCTCATCATCTAACCCCCATAGATGCACAATACCATGCAGCAGCAGGCTGCCATCGGTTCCGTTAACACATCGTGCGAGACATGTAGCAAGTTCTTGCTCTGTGCGGATAAGGTCCACCGTTGCCCCACGCTCTCGTAGCTGACTCGCTATGCGTTCGCCAATGCCCCCTCTATCCGCAAGAATAAGCCAATGCCCATTGATGTCATCCGGTTGTGGCTCGCTCACTGTTGGCATCTGTTGTGGTTCCCACGCCACCTCATAGAGCAGTGACTGCATGTCTTGCATCCGCTCTTGCGCCAGACGCTCCTCCTCCAACAGCGTGAAGGCTTTGATGATCGCATCCCTTTCCTCAGCAGCAAATTGCCCTTTTTCAACAACAGTGTCGGCCAACTCAGCCATACTCTGGGCGGCCAGCCATTGGGCAAACTGATTTTGCGATGCTGTGCCACTGAGTGCTTCATCCTGATCACGAATCCAGTAGCGTTGCCGTCGAAACGGGTAGGTAGGGAGCGTGATTTTTTTTCGTGGATAGTGTTGGTCAACGCACTCCCAGTCAATGTCGACGCCATGCACATAGAGCGCGCTAAGGGTGTTGAGGATTTGTTGCCAATCGCTCGGTGGGTGTGGAGGTGTGGGGGTGTGATGGTGTGGGGGTGTGATGGTGTGGGGGTGTGATGGTG
>JBCCFC010001195.1:0-4179 GCA_039029935.1 Chloroflexota bacterium | reverse complement strand
ACTCATGAATATCTTCTAGGAAGGGGTGATTGGTATGAGCCGTGTCCGAGTGCTTGATACCCCTTCTTGGAAGTAGGTTCGGTCATGTATTCTAAGGAATTACTATGTCAAATACAGTCAATGTCAGTGTACAGGTGCTGCCGCTACATCCAGATCCATATCCGATTGTAGATGGGGCGATTCAGGCGATTCAGTCTGCGGGTGTCGACTATGAAGTGGGACCAATGGAGACAACGATGGAGGGTGATTTGGATGCATTATTGGAGGTCGTCAAGGCGGCGCATCGTGCCTGTTTTGTCGAAGGTGTTGAGCATGTCGTCACTGTTGTCAAGATTGGCGAAAAGGTCGGTGGTAGCTCAATGCAAGAGAAGGTGAGCAAGTATCGCTAGAAGGGTGAAGTGAGAAGGGGGAAGTGCGAGGGTGAAGGTTTTTCGCGAATATGCGCCTACATTGGTGCTGTTGGTCATTTTGGTTGGGCTATGGGAATTCATGGTTATATGGCGTGAAGTGCCAAACTGGATTCTGCCAACACCGAGCGCAATTGTGCAGGCACTGTGGAACAATATAGGGATTTTGACGCCGCATGTGGGACAAACGTTGCTGGAGGTGGGGCTGGGTCTAGGTTGTGCGATCATCATTGGGCTGGGGCTTGCCGCGCTATTGGACGTATCACCGTGGCTACGACGCGCTGTTTATCCAATCCTTGTCACATCTCAAACCATCCCAATCCTTGCCTTGGCCCCCTTGCTGGTTGTGTGGTTCGGGTTTGGCATCATGCCCAAGATTCTGATTGTGGTGCTGTTTTGCTTTTTCCCAGTCGCCATCAATACCAGTGATGGATTGAACGCAGCGGACCCAGAGTATATCGATCTGTTGCGTGCAATGGGGGCTAATAGATACCAAATTTGGCGTAAAGTTCGCCTACCTGCTTCGCTGCCCTACTTTTTTTCGGGGTTGCGCATTGCCGCAACTTATAGCGTTGTTGCGGCCATCGTTGGCGAATGGGTTGGTGCGCAACAGGGATTAGGCATCTACATGCTGCGCTCGGCCAACGCATTTCGGACAGAGAGTTTATTTGCGGCTATCGTCATTTCATCTGTTCTGAGCCTATTGATCTTTTTTGGCGTTTTTATTGCAGAGCGGGTGGCGATTCCGTGGCATTCAAAGGGGAAGAGTTGAAAGGTTGAAGGGTTGAAAAGTTGAAGAAGTACCGAGGGGGATTCGGAAGATAGATGGATAGGGGAGATATAGAAGAGACATAGAAGAATAAGTTGGGTTAATTGGCCAGTTAGCCAAACCATCAACTCTTCAACTCTTCAACTCTTCAACTCTTCAACTCTTCAACTCTTCCCAAATCTAAGGAGAAACTATGTTTACAAAATCGAATTTACTACTACTGTTGGCTGTGCTGGCATTGATGACAGCGGCATGTCAGCCGATTATGCCGGAAGATGGGGGCGATGCTGATGGGCCAGCATTGACCGCTGTCGAAATTATGCTGGACTGGGTTCCTAACACCAACCATACGGGGTTGTATGTGGCGTTGGAGAAGGGCTTCTATGAAGCAGCGGGGCTAGATGTAACGATTATTCAGCCGGGAGAGACGTATGCAGAGCAGGCAGTTGGTATTGGTAGTGTGCCATTTGGCATCAGCTTTCAAGAGAGTGTGACCTTTGCGCGGGCAGAGGGTGTGCCGATTGTTTCGATTGCGGCGGTCATTCAACATAATACATCTGGGTTTGCCTCGCGCACCGAAGCTGGCATTGAGACCCCGGCAGATTTTGTCGGTAGAACGTATGGTAGTTTCGGCTCGCCCATTGAAGCACCGATGATTGATTTGCTCATGAGTTGTACAGGTGAAGATATCAGCGTTGATGATGTGACCTTTATTGACACAGGGTATGCCGAATTTTTATCCATTACAGAGCGCGATGTTGATTTTGTCTGGATTTTCTACGGCTGGGATGGTGTCAATGCTCAAATGAAAGAGGTGGATATCAATGTCATCATGTTGAATGAGTGGCTGGATTGTGTGCCAGACTATTACACGCCAGTCATCATCACCAATGAGACCATGATCAGCGAAAATCCAGAGGTTGTTTCTGCCTTTATGGGCGCAACCGCAGAGGGCTTTGACTACGCCATTGCCAACCCAGAGGAATCGGCAGGAATTTTGTTGGCTGCAACACCGGAAAGCGATCCCGCATTGATTGAGGCAAGCCAAATCTGGTTGTCGGCCAACTACCAAGATGACGCCGCTCAATGGGGCATCCAAAGCGAAGATGTCTGGCAAGGGTACGCCGATTGGCTGCTGGAGAATGGTGTCCTGACTGACGAATTTGACGGAGCAGCGGCGTTTACAAACGAATTCTTACCAGCGGAGTAGGTGGTGTTGAGTTGTGATGGTGTGATAGTGTGATAGTGTGATAGTGTGATAGTGTGATAGTGTTGCACTGCCTTACAAAGTCGTTAGATAACTCGGAATCCGTCAAGAACTCATTGATTCCGAAATTCATTATTGCTAATTAATCAACAATAAGTGATGTTTGATTATGGCTTTATATTACGAAATTTTTTATCTTACGGCCTCTTAAGGCAGTGCAACAGTATCATAGTGTGTGGGCGTAAGGGTAACTATCAACTCATCACTCATCACTATTCACTGTTCACTCATCACTTATCACTATTCACTTAAACATGTTGTCAATCAATCATATCTACAAAACATATCACACCCAACGTCCTTCGACATCTGTCCCTGCCATCATCGACGTGAATTTTCAGGTTGGTGATGGCGAATTTGTTTCTATCATTGGTCCCAGTGGCTGTGGCAAATCGACGTTGTTCAAGCTGATTGTAGGGTTAGAGGAGCCAGACGAAGGCACGATTGCGTTGAACGGTCAACCATTGTCTAAGCGGGCTGGACTGTTTGGATATATGCCACAGCGTGATCTGTTGCTGCCTTGGCGCACAGTACTTGATAATGCCGTTTTGGGACCAGAAATTTCAGGGGTACATCGGGCTTTGGCGCGGCAAGAGGCGATAGAACTGTTGCCGCTTTTTGGCTTGGCGGGGTTTGGAGATGTGTATCCCTCGACGCTTTCTGGTGGGATGCGGCAGCGAGCGGCCTTGCTACGCACGTTTCTGTGTCAACGGGATATCATGCTGTTGGATGAGCCGTTTGGGGCATTAGATGCATTAACACGGCGAGTACTACAACAGTGGCTACTCGGTGTGTGGGAACATTTTCAAAAGACGATTCTGTTTATCACCCATGATGTTGATGAGGCCTTGCTGCTCTCGGATCGCGTGATTGTATTATCCCCCCGACCCGGACGTATTTTGTTTAATCAGGCTGTCACCATACCTCGACCACGAACACAGGATATATTTGTAAAAAATGAGTATATTCAGTTAAAATCAGCTATCCTAGATGGATTGGGGTTTGTGGAGTAGGAGAGTTATGGCAAAAATTAAGGTGGGTCAATTAGCACCCGATTTAACACTGAAAACAGTTGACGACGAAATAACGCAACTATCCACCTATTGGGGGGATACTGGGCAACGGGGGAGGAGACACGCACTTATCATCTTTCTGCGTCATCTGGCTTGACTGCCTTGACAAGAGCATGTGGCACAGGTTGTGCCACTCTATGATGAACTTGATGCGCTGAACACCAATATTGTCGCGGTCTCGTTTGGCACGGCATTTTGGGCACGTGCATGGCTAGCAGAGACGCAAGCACCGTTTCCTGTTCTACTTGATCCAGAAAAAGAATCGTACCGTGTCTATGGTATGGAGCGTTCAGCATGGAAATCTTGGGGTCCTAAGAATCTGTGGTATTATGCTAAGGCACTGGCCCGAGGTGAGCAACTGAAAGAAAAGCGGGGTAATACTGACCAGATGGGCGGCAACTTTATTGTCGATGCGAGTGGCATTGTACGGTTTGCCTACCCAAGCAAAGACCCCACTGATAGACCGACCATCGAGTCGATGATGGCGATTCTGCAATTAATGGGTTAGGTCTGGTTGATAGATATTCGATAGCGCTTTGATACATATAGCCAAATATGGCCGTATTCGACCATATTCAACTATATTAAAGTATTTCCGAATGGAATAAAAGAACGGGGGCAATAACACCTGTTAACAGGTGTTATTGCCCCCGTTCTTTTATT
>JBCCFC010001194.1:0-4180 GCA_039029935.1 Chloroflexota bacterium | reverse complement strand
CATCCTCCCGATGACCTGCAACATGCCCCATGGACCTGCATAATCCTCCCAATGACCTATACCATCCTCCAAGTAAACCTCGGTATAACCGAGAAAAACGGAATAGGTTCCCAAACGGTCGCCTTCGCCTTCAAGCCCCTCATTAATCAACCCTTCTGCCCACTTTTCGGTCCATTCCACAACGATAGATGCTTTCTTGCCCGGTGGGATCACCACCGAAATCGGGCATAACGCTTTTTTGACCGTGCCTTCAGGGTCGTTGATGGGTAGTTTGTACAGCTCAACAATTTTGTCCCGCACACGTTGACCAGACAGCCCTTCATTACTGATTAACTCATTAATCTGATGACGGTAGGTCCGTTCAAATTGTATTTCGAGTTGGAGTGCCGCTTCACCTGACGTATTGTCCAACCCGGGGTTGTCATGAAACGAAACCGTTTCGGCAATCTGTTCGCCCGGGGTCTCTGACAAATGCTTGACCGCAAACTCAATTTGAGACGGACCACAACCCGCCAACAAAAACAGGCTTGATACAATCATCAATAGGGTCAGATAGATTGGCTTCATCAACTTGAATCCATGAATCGTAGAATTCATTTCTTTTACTCCTTACACTTCAATTGATTATTGATAATCTCCGGTGAGATTGAACGCTGCCCAATAATAAGGCGATGACCACTGCTGTTGTTGCATGACATGCACTTGCGCTGACCGTAACGCTTGAGCGGTGGTCATCTTTTCCTGATAGAGATTACGATAAAATTCTGCCATCAACGTGCTGGAGGCCTCGTCACTAATCCGCCAAAGCGTGGTGACAATGGCTGGTGTCCCCGCATAGAGAAACGAGCGCGTTAGCCCCAAAATTTCATCCCCAAGGCTGTTTTCACCGATAGCTGTTTCACAGGCAGAGAGAACCACTAAATTTGTATTTGACAGGTCCAGACCAAACACTTCTCGTACCTCTAAACGACCATCCATCTCTTGGCCGGGTGCCAGTTCGATGTACGACACTAGCGGATCTGCTACACTGTATTCGCCATGTGCGGCCAGATGTATCACATCAAAGTTGCTGCCTTGTCTGTACAGTTGGTCTTCTGTTGCCATATCATTGAGATAAGGCGTTGCACCGACGAGCGAGGCAAGCTCTGTAACTTCTCTTTCGGCAGCACTCAGGGACCCATCGGGATTGCCCATCAGGAGAAATCGTCCTTCATCTGGGTTTCGATTCTCTAGCACATGTTTGAGAACACTGGCACTGGGTGCATAACTGATGGCGTATTGCTCTAGCAGATATTGTTCGTTTTCTGCATCCCACAAGGCCGCAAATGGCAGATAATGCAGCGCATTGTGGGGTACAATAATAAGATTTTCATGGTGAATATGGGGCTTAAGCGGTGTGATGAGACGTTGATAGAGTTCTTGTCCATCCTCCTTGGTAAAGTCTTTATCTGCAATCAAATTACGAAGAAACTCAACCTTACTTACGACTTCGGTTCGGGGCAGGTCTAGTGTCTCTGCCGCAAACTTGTCTTCTTCAATTACCCATGCAAGCAGTCGATTTTCTACTACATAATACTCAACCAGCGTTGTTTCCGTGCCCGCAATATCGGTTTGAATCTGCTTGATACGCTTTTTTGCTTCCGCCGAAAAATCGAGTGTAGACATAGATTTGGGAACAAGTTCTACTAATTCTGCATTTTGTTCTTGGGCGTTGAGTTGCGCAACTTTACTGGCATACGCCCCCTCAAGTCTTCTTTTTGCACGGATAAGGCTCTCTTGATTGATGCCACAGCCCACGATGGGTAATTGCTTTAACTCCAGTTCAAGTCGTTGTAGATGATTAAAAATTTCTTGTATCTCTTGAAGCAATGTCGCGGTTTCCAGTGGCAAGTGACTTGTGTTTGTGGCAATCATATCGAGGAATAGACGCGCACGACCTCGTTCTGCCATCTCAAATGCCTCTTGATAACGTCCTGCATCCATGTAGTGACAAGCAGCCAAGTGATAGAGTGCCACATGGTCAGCCAGTGGACCCTGTAAGGCAATCGATTCTAAAGAGGAGGACCCTGCGCTGCTGTTGAGATTTCTCGCACCGCTATTGACCACTTGACGTACTGTTTCTAATAGACGGATGGCCTCCTCATAGTAAGCAAGGGACTGTTCCGGGTGGCCTAATTCATCCACGATTGTGCCAAGGGTCACATAAATTGAGATAGCCGCCAATGTGTTTCCCGATTTGTGCCAGAGTAAGTCGATTGCTTGCTCAAACCGCTGAATAGATGAGTCATACTCTCCTTGGGCATACGCAAGCATGCCAAGATTATTCTGTGTCACACCTTGCCCAAAATAAACGATTACGTTTAACACGCCGCTAAGTGGGTTATTCTGATGTGCAATGGGTTCATCAAGCAGTCTTTCCGCTTCCTCCAAAAAAATAGATGCCACTGTAAAATCGCGCTGTTCATAATGCATTTGGCCGATACTGGCAAGAAAAATTGGCTCCAGAATCTCGGCCAATCCATAGGCTAAATCGTCAATGACGAGATTTAAGCCATAGTCACGTAGTGCATCCGCGCTGTAGTCTGTTGGTAGCCCGATATTGTTTGGCAGGGGAATCTGTGTACTGCGCAGGTTTTCCAGCCCACGAATGACATCAGAAGGAACGCCAAACTGTCCAAGATTAGAAGGGATGCCAAGCTGTTCAAGATTAGAAGGGATGCCAAACTGTTGAGCCTCTTCAACGACGGCATCTATATTCTTGGGGTCCAATCCCACCACATCTGCCAGCACTTGGTCAACCGTTGTTGAAACAGACTTATATTCCGCTGCCATTTGTCGAACAATGGACAATGCCTCGTCCATCTTGGCAAAAGCTTTATTGAAATTACGTGCTTCACTCCTCTTCGTCTCAAGCTGTATCAAAATACACCGTTTGCCCTGTTCGACTTTGATTTTTTGATCGTCGAGGTTTAATTGATGTGCAATCGTTATGGCAATCGCGTTGTAGTTGACCGCTCGTGCCAGCCGTTGGAGTGAGGGGTAGTCCCAAGTCTCGTCATCCTCAGTGTAATGAAGTGCTTGCTCCAAGCTTTGCAAGGCTTCCTCAAAACGGCGTTGCAATATCAATGTTTTCCCTTGACTAAACAACCCCATCCATTGTGACTGGGCGTCATCAACTTTGCTCAACATCTCGGCTGCACGGCTGTATGCCCATAACGCCTGCGACCAATCCTGCGTACTGTCGTAAACGAGCCCAAGATAGATAGCACAATATCCGGCAACTTCCGAAGAAGCCGTGAGTTGAGATTTGACCAGTGCCGCTGCCTCTTCAGGCAATGGCATATCATCTTGGATGTAGACAAGCATGATCCCAACCAAACGATCTATACATTGATTAAGCAGTTCCTCTTCGGGTTTCTCCCCATCAGACAAAGGTTCTGTCACGCGAACTCCACCCTGTGCTAATGCTATGGAAGGTGTACAAAATAAGGGTATGATGATCGCAGCAAATAATGCAAGCAATAATAACCAAATCCGTTGTGGTATATGCACGGGTCTATCTCTCCTAAATCATATATAAACAAGAAGTATTGCACTGATCTCTACAGCAACATCAATCAAATCATTTTTAATTGCCCAATCGTATTTGTCGCCAATGTAGCATAGCTGTTCTCCCTTCGTCAATAGCCATATAGGAATCTTACAGGGATCCTATAGGTGTTGGCTTGCAATCATTGGAATCATTGGACACAAAAATATTTATGTATGCCATGCACACCCAATGAACAATATCAAATGCGTCTGCCTCTTGATGGAGAACAGTTTCCGAAACCCAAACAACAAAAAAGGCCATAACTTCCATCAAAGAAGTTATGGCCTTTCATCACAAAATTGGTTCAAGTCCCATTTATGCAGTTGTTGTCCAAGGGGAACCACGATCAAAACCACACCCTCCAGAGGAAGCGTGTTTCACAAACGAAGCTCATTCACCTGACTGACGCAAAACAGAACAACAATGCCGATATAACAAGGGATGATTGGTGATGACTCATCTCTTAAATGCACGTATATCACCATTGTTTTTTGTTTGTGCGTTGTTCATCTAAATCAAATCATGAGCAACGTATTTTGATTGGTGTGCATCAATTAACATAAACAACATCAATTTTTGAAAATAAGT
>JBCCFC010001193.1:0-4183 GCA_039029935.1 Chloroflexota bacterium | reverse complement strand
ATGACGAGTGGCCCGAATGTGAATGAGGATATCACGTGGCTACCCTACTTTCACGATCTCTGCGGGTTTACAGAACCAGAGGTGCGTTCATTGGTCAATCAGATGGTCGCTGATGGAAAAATCGCTGAAACCAAAATAGAAGAGGTGATGACACAACTACGCAGCTTTTATAATGGTTCGCGCTTTGTGACTTTCTATCATGGCAACGCCACCGAGCGCGATACCATCCAAGATGCACCAAAGATTTATAACCCCATCTCAACTTTTTACTTCTTGCGCAATATCCAACGATTTGGTCGCTACCCTGATGAAATGCTCGACTCAAACTTATCCTCAGACTATAACAAATTGGTCTATATTTCGGACTATAGCAAAGGGCAGCAGCTGATGCTGGAGGCACTCGATGACCAAACACCTGTGACCGTTTCTAGTTTGAGCGACCGCTGGGGTGTTTGGGAGATGTTGGATGTTGACCAGCAAAAGGAGAGGCTGGCAACGCTGCTTTGTTATTTGGGTGGGTTGACCATTGCGGGGAGACGCTCTGACGCCAAACTGATGCTGGAAATCCCAAACCTAGTCATGCGCAAGCTCTATGCCGAGCGTATCCTCAAACTGACTTTTGACAATGCGGATAAACTCGACAATGCTGGTGCGGTAGCAGATAGTCTGTTTGCACAGGGAGACATCGCACCGCTGTGTGTCTTTGTGGCCAAGCATATGTTAGAGGTATACGATAATCGAGATATTAAATATGTCAACGAGTTGACCTTCAAAACGCTGTTTATTGCGCTCTTGGCGCACAACGACCTCTACATCATGGACTCGGAGGCCGTCATTCGGCGAAGGTATGGCGACCTTATCTTGATGATTCGACCCGAAATGCGCCATTATTCAGTATTCGATCTATTGATTGAGTTCAAATACGTCCGCTATGCTGACCTTAGTGTCGGTAAGCACACTCCGGATGGTGACGAAGTGCGCAAGATGAGCCGTGAAGATGTGATGGCAAAAGCGGCGGTGAAGCGCGCCTTTAAGGATGCGACGACGCAGTTGCTCGATTATCGCAAAGCCTTAGCCAAAAAATATGGTGCGAGCTTGAAGTTGAAGACGTTTGCTGTGGTGGCAGTAGGTGTCGAGCATTTGCTGCATAAAGAGATTATTGACTAAGGAATGGCGATTAAATAACCTACCCGTTTAGGGAAAGCTTTGACGGGGTGTGTTCACTGAACTTGCGAAAGTTAAATAATCGCTTCCCGAAACCATTGATCACGAATTCTATTTTATTTTATGACTCTGCTGAAAAAAGTCCGACTTCTGTGGAATTTGCTGATCTCTACCACTGGTGAGAAGTCGGACTTTTGGGCTATTTTGACCTTTTTTCAGCAGAATCTTTTATCATCTCAATAAACAACCGATGCCAACGCACATCCGCCGTCAACTCCGGATGAAAGGCGGTGGCAAGGATAGCATCCTGACGAACAGCGACAATGACCTGTTCATCCGCGTCTGTTTGGATTTGGTCCGAAATATCGGCCAAAATTTCGACCCGTGGCTCTACAGCGGTAATGGCGGGGGCGCGGATAAAAATGGCAGGGTACGGCTCTTCACCCAATTGTGGCACGTCGAGCATGGTTTCAAAACTGTCGACTTGACGACCAAAGTAGTTGCGGTTGACGGTAACATCCAACCCACCGAGCAACGTCTGCCCCCCCAGCTTTTGGCTTGTGGCCTGCTCCGCCAGCAGAATCATGCCTGCACAGGTTCCCCACGTGGGTCGTCCCCCATGCACCCATGCCCGCAACGGCTCCACCATGCCCCAGCGTTCAGCAATCAACCCCATGCTCGTGCTTTCCCCACCGGGAATAATCAGCCCATCGAGTCCGTCCAACTGCTCCGGCTTGCGCACCTCAACTGCCCCAACACCAAGCGTCTGTAAAATTTTAATATGATCGTGAAAAGCCCCCTGTAGGGCGAGTACGCCGATTGTTGTCATAGTCTCTCATTATTTCGGTGTGATAGTGTGATGGTGTGATAGTGTGATAGTGTGATAGTGTATACAGTCACCCGTACATCTCCACACCATTACACCCCCACACCATCACACCATCACACAAATCTACCAACCGCGATGCGCTAACTTATCCTGCTCTGATAGCGTATCAATGTTAATGCCCACCATCGCCTCGCCCAGATTGGTACTGACTTCGGCCAGAATCTTAGGATCGTTGTAGTGGGTCACAGCCTGTACAATGGCCTTGCCGCGCTTGACCGGATCACCGCTCTTGAAGATACCAGAGCCAACAAAGACACCATCCACACCCAACTGCATCATCAGAGCCGCATCTGCGGGCGTGGCAACACCACCCGCTGCAAAGTTGACCACTGGCAGGCGACCCAACTCGGCGGTCTGCTTGACCAGCGCATAGGGTGCTTGGATATCCTTGGCATAGGTAAACAGTTCATCCTCATCCATCATCTGGATTTTGCGGATAGCACCATGAACCGTGCGCGCATGGCGAACAGCCTCGACAACATTGCCTGTACCCGCCTCGCCCTTGGTGCGGATCATGGCTGCACCCTCAGCGACGCGTCGCAAGGCTTCACCCAAATTGCGGCAACCACAGACAAAGGGGACGGTAAACTTGTGCTTGTTGATATGGTGTTCCTCATCCGCAGGCGTCAGCACCTCGCTCTCATCAATATAGTCCACACCCAGGGCTTCCAAAATTTGCGCCTCGACAAAGTGGCCGATGCGCGCCTTTGCCATCACCGGAATGGTGACAGCTTCAATGATGCCCTGGATCATGTCGGGGTCGCTCATGCGCGCCACACCACCGTCCCTGCGGATATCGGCTGGTACACGCTCTAGTGCCATTACCGCACATGCACCCGCTTCCTCGGCGATGCGCGCTTGGTCCGGTGTCACCACATCCATGATGACGCCCCCCTTCAACATCTGTGCCATTCCCGCCTTCACGGCAAATGTCCCTGTGACCGCACCGTTGTTGCTGCCATTCATAGACGAAGGGCTGCTTGTCCCATTGCCCATGCCATTCATCACACTATTTTGTATTGATTGTGTCTGTTGCATACTCACTGTCTCCCCTTATAGAGATAGACGAACGTCAAAAAAAAATTGTTCGATTCCAGAACCCACTAACTTATATGAATATTCATAAAACTCTACCAATCAACCACTGGCAAACCTGCTTTAAATTGTCAAATTTCAAATTACGTGAAGCATAGTGTAATGCCGGAATCTCTCATTGATCAGTAAGCTAGGCATAATACCAAGAAGTTGCAGAAACACCTAGTTTTGATAGGGGTTGAAATGCGATTAAAAAAGCCTTGTTGATTTGGTGAATGTCAGCTATTTTTCAGCATAATGTCAGGTTATTACGCCCGCGTTGATGTATGATAAAGGGCATGGTCATGTCCAAGCGTTACGCTTGGTGCGTAACAGCATTTAAGAAAGGAGTAGTCCGATGGCAGAGAAGATTGCGTTGGTTTTTATCAGCCTTATTGCGTGTGCCTATATCGGCTCGTTGGTCATTGGCCTCATCCTGTTTTTTCCCTTTGGTTTAATTGGGTTATTGGTCTTGGCTGTTGTGGGTGGGTTGTTTGTCAAGGTATTGTTGGACCGACTCAACAACAAAGAAGATGATTACTATGTAAAAAATGTAGATAAGTAAGTGGATAAATAAGGAATGACAACTATTTAACGTACGCACGTTCAGTCAGCACGCCCCGTGCGGGTCTAATCCAAATGGGTACGTTATTTAGTCGCTATTCCTAAGAAAGGACAGACAGATGATTATCACAACACAAAATGAAGTCGCAGGTCGAGAGATCAGCGAAACACTTGGTATTGTGCGTGGCAACACCATCCGCACGAAGAATATTGGCTCTGATTTTGTCGCTGGGCTGCGCAACATTGTCGGTGGCGAAATCACAGAATATACCAAACTCATGGCGGAGGCACGTGAGCAAGCATTGGATCGGATGTTGGCGCAAGCACGGGACATGGGTGCAGATGCCGTTGTGGCGATGCGTTTTTCAACATCAACGGTGATGCAGAGTGCGGCTGAATTGTTGGCCTATGGTACGGCGGTGAAGTTGAAATAAACAGATGAACAGGACGCGGACGAGCGCGGGAAAAGCCGGAAAATAATGAAACACACGT
>JBCCFC010001192.1:0-4185 GCA_039029935.1 Chloroflexota bacterium | reverse complement strand
GTTGAGTCGGGTTGGGATTTGTTTAGCCTTGGCGTTGGTTTGGCGAGTCTTGGAGCCAACATCTATGAGGGAAACTATGGATCTGCGGCTCTTGATGTTGTGGGCATTGCTGGTGATTTTATTGCCCTTGCTGTTCCAGGTGTCCCCGGTGGAGCAGGTGCTGCCATTAAGAGTACACGTGTTGCTAAGGCAAGTGTCGTTGGACGTATTATCAACAAAATCGACTTTTTACAGAACGATTTAAATAAAGTTCATCATATCATGCAATCCAAGCATGAATGGGGACGCTTGGTAGAGCTTACAGGTGATCAGGCTAAAGACTATAAAAACATACAGCGTTTTCTCCAAGATGCGATAGATGCTGGTACGAGTCAAAAAATAAATCAAACAAAAACTGGTCAATCAGTTTTAAAATTTACTCGCACTATTTCAGATGAAACCGTAGAAGTAATCGCTGTAAAAACTGGCACAAACGAATTCAAAATTTCTGACGCATGGGTGAAAACACGATGACAAAAAATCATAAAACCATATCGGACAAAATCCACGATAGATTGAATGAAGCGAATTTGCTTCGGCTGCAAAAACGATTTGACGAAGCCTTAACGGTCTATCAAGATTGCATTCAGAAATATGGCAAAAATGTGGAAATCTTGGCGATGATCGCATTCGTAAAGTTCTGTCGTGCATTTGAAGACCCAAACGAAACGGGCGAAACATATCACATCGTCATTGCGGAGTTAAAAGATGCATTAGCGTTAGAGCCGAACAATTTTAAACTTCATGCTTATCTTGCCGAAGTTTATAGCTTAGGCACCTTAAATTATGAATTGGCGGCTGAGGAATATCGGTATGCCATCGAGCTAAATCCTGCTAACGCATTCATACTTTTTGGTGCTGCCTCACTTTATGGGCTACCAGATGAAGTTATCTCACTTGATGAGGCGATCCAGTGGATGGAGGAGGCGATTATGCTAAGTCCAGATAACCCAGACTATTATGTCCGACTTGGCTACTTGTACAAAGATGCATCTCGAATGACAGATGCCCAGCAAATTTGGATTCAATCGCTTCTTTGCTCGACTCCGCTAGAGGCAGAGTATGCAGAGTCTGTTATCCATGAAATTAGAAATCTAGCGGTATAGTACCACCGAATGAATTCGGTGTCTGCTATGCAAAGTACGCTTAAGCGCACTAGATTGGTACACACATCAACCTGATTCATCAGTGCCACCGAATGAATTCGGTGTCTGCCATGCAAAGTACGCTTAAGCGCACTATATCGGTACGCACATCAACCTGATTCATCAGGTTTTGCTTATCAGACTAGGATTTCAATCCTAGTGCTTATATGAGCAGAGTTGCTTACTCGCAGCCAACAACCTGCAACCTGCAACACTGCAACCTTTCCAAAAGGAACAAACAATGAAAACACATCAAATCTATACACTCATCGGCATCACCCTCCTGTGTGTCTTGGCATTCATGCTCAACCACACAGCCAATGCCACAACAGAACAGGTGACGCTAAACGGAACCTATCAAGGCAATATCTCCATGAGCGAACCGATGCCGTTGGGGGTACTCGACTTAGCCTTGGCGGTCACACAGGAGGGCGACCAGTTGAGTGGTCAAATTGACGGCACATACACGCTCTTCTCGGAGAATACACCGCCGTTGCAGGGCAGCATTGATAGCAGTACGCCGACCACGCCCACCTTTACGCTCACATCTGCCAATTTTAGCGACCAGATTGCGGGTAAAGAGGTGGCGCGCACAGTCACGCTGACAGGTGATGTCATCGAGGATGGCAGTATCTTACGCGGCACATACACCGAGGAGATCAGCGGTTTTACGCCGCAACCCATGACCACGCAAGGACGCTTTATTGTCAGCCGCCCCTCAACAGCCGCACCGATGACGGTAGACCTAGCGATGGCAGTGGATGATCTACAGCCGGGGCAGGAGACATCTGTCACCGCAACTGTCCATGACCAAGATGGACAGCCGATGCCCGGTGTCTTGGTGGTCTTCCAAGGTGTGTATGGCACGGTTGCGCCGACCAATGGTGTAACCGATGGCAATGGGCAGGTGACAGTCACATTCACAATGGGGACACTAGCCGAAAGAGCCGCTGTCACAGCATTGGCTGAATCAGCCGTGGCATCCATTTCTGTACAGCCAGGCTCTGCCCCGGTAGCCGACTTCACACCATCCGTCCAGAGCGGCGACCTACCGCTGACCGTTGTTTTCACCAACAATTCACAGGGCAGCATCACCAGCTATGCGTGGGACTTTGGCGATGGCAACAGCAGCACGGAGACATCACCAACCCATGTCTATACAACAGCGGGCGTCTACAATGCGACGCTCACCGTCACTGGACCCAATGGCAGCGACAGCCATTCGAACCAGATTACGGTGAACGATCCCGATGATCCTGAAACGCCAGAGGGTGACATCAACGGCGATGGTGCGGTCAACATCTTTGACCTACAAATCCTCATCAACATGATCACGCACGGCACACCAGAGGACCCAGCCCTCTATCCGCTGACCCAATGGCAACGAGCCGAACTCAATGGCGACGGTGCATGGAATATCTTTGATTTGCAATTGCTGATCAATTCGATCCTACAGTAACACAGACATCCTGCCTGTCTGGTGATCGCGATGGATTGGGGAAATGCTGATTTGCCTTGTTCCCCCAATCCACGCCACAAATTTTAGCGGTTATGCAGAATGCCAAAAGGAACACGACAATGAATCTAAAACAGTGGGTACATCAATACAAGCACTATCACATCCTCATCTGGGGACTATGCCTCTTTCTGGGATTGGTCGTGATGTTGATGCCCGATACTATGGTCGCCGCATTGGTGGCAAGCGAGCAAGCAGCTAAGGCTCAAGAGCAGAGAGTCTTACCTATATCTGTACCTGAAGATATGCAAAATGTTGCCCTCAACAAAACTGTCACCGTCTCTGGTGGCTCCAACCCCCAAATGGCCGTTGATGGAGACCCTGAAAAAGGATGGAATGCACGGTGGTATGCGCCAGCATGGATTGAGATTGACTTAGCAGAACCCTACCCCGTTCATTTGCTTCGCTTGCGAGTCAGCCAATCGCCAAGTGGAAACACAACCCACCATGTATACGTCAGCGGCCCCGATAAGAATCTCGTCCTGTTGCACACATTCCAAGGGTTTACAAGCTCTGGCGATTGGCTTGTCCATGAACCTGCAACACCTGTCGAAGGCATTCAACATGTGCGCATCCACACCCCAAGCAGCCCTTCTTGGATCGCATGGTTTGAAATCGAAGTCTACAGCCCAGAGGAGCTACTCGCTGGCGACATTAATGACGATGGCGAGGTCAACATCTTTGACCTCCAGATTCTCATCGGCATGATTCTGCATACAACGCAGCCAGATGCTGAGTTGTATGAACTTGACTGGTGGGATCGCGGTGAGTTGAATGAGGATGGCGTGTGGAACATCTTTGATTTGCAAATCATGATCAATTTAATTATTTCATCATAACCTTCGTCTTCTCAACCTCCTTGTCCAAGTCAAGCTCCTCAAAGAGGGCAATGGTTTTGTTGAACGTCACCGTTGCCTCAGCCGCTTGCTCGGTGACTTGATAGACTTCGGCCAAGGCGCGCAGACTATAGGCGTAATCAAAGGGCTGTAGCTTTTCTTTGAGGAGTTCAAGCGAATAGCGGATATGTTGCTCGGCCTCTGGTGCATGGCCTTGACGCAGCAACACAGTCCCCATTGTGCGATACCCTTCGTGCAGAACCTCACCGTGTTCTTCTTGGATAACGCGGTGCGCAAACTGAGCCGCCTCCGCCAAGTTGCCCAATCCCAAGTGTGCTTCGGCTTGAATCTGCAATGCTGCCGCCTTTTGCCAGATCGCGCCGAAATGTTCAAGCGGCTCAAGCACTTGTTCAATAATGGCAAGGGCTTCATGGTGGTGTTCTGCCAGATTGTGGACAGTGGCTTGATTGACCTGGATGGTGACACACTCAATCTCTTTGTGGATCGCGCTGTAGGTATCTAGTGCTGCTTGATAATGTTGATTGGCTTCCACAAAGTCTTGGCGGCGCACAGCAATGTGGGCAAGGTTTGTATAAATTTTGGCAACAGCCTCTTGGTGGTCAAGCCGTTCTGCAAGCTTAATTGCAGC
>JBCCFC010001191.1:0-4187 GCA_039029935.1 Chloroflexota bacterium | reverse complement strand
TGGTTCTTTCTGGACCCTTGATATGGCTGAGATTTTCCTTTTTCTTCGCTCTCAACTTCTCTCTGGTCGTTGGCACATTTTCATGCTTAATCTCTCCCGACATTCTTTCCTCCTTCTCCAACAATCTCAGTCCCCTCTCCCTTCCTGATTTAACATACTTTGGGAATGCACCCGTTTGTAAATACGCTCGACGCCATCACATTTTTTGAGGATTGATAGACGACGCTCGATTCACGCGCCCCATAATCTCACGCAGCACTTCACGCTTCACACCCTTATCTGGCTGTACCCCAAAACGGCTCTCCAATTTGCTATAAATCTGGTTGAGTTGATTAGACACTGTCTTTGGTTTCTTGCCCAGCCGCTTGGCAATTTGCGCCACTGTCAACACGCCTTGCGCCACAAACTGTGCCACCGTGCGTTCGGCGTCGGTCAAATCAACCTCAATAAAGTGACGTAGCCGCTCCTGCTGAATATTTTCTAAGACATCGTGAGCAGCATCGGGTGTCGGTGCAGTCATCAGCGGCGTGTAGACGGGTGGTACAGGTGCGAATTGAGGCAGTGGAATCGGGACGAGTTGGACAGCCTCTGTCTCAGTGGAAAAGAATTGTTCCGATTGGCGCAACGACTCATCCGAATAGAGATACCACACACAGTCCGCTGGCCCCAACAACATCTGCGCAATCGACATGCCTACCATCGCCATCGACTTACGCCCACCCGCCAACAACAAATGTACCTGCGCTTTGTGCGCCACCCATGTGCGCAGTGTATCGTAAAGCGCATCGCCAAAGCGGTCGATTTGCTCCGGTGTAATCACATCGCTGATTGGCACGGTGATGGTTTGTAGTGGTGGCAGGTTGATAGGTTCAGGTGGCTGGGCAAAGGCTTGTCGAAGTTGTGGCAAGGCCACGTTCATCGGTGCGTAGTCGGGCAGCGTGTGTAGTACCACCACATGCGTCAACGGCACAGCGCGCACCAACAATTGCTGCGTCGCAAGGGTAATCACTTGTGGTTGGCTCCCCAAGGTGGCGATTAAAACGGTGTCTGCTGTCATCATTGCGATATTACTCAAGCGGTGTATAATAAATAATCTGCGGTTCCCCTGTATCTGCGGTCACGACCATTGATTCTAACTGCTAGTGTAACGCAACTATTATGGAATCGCAATTTGGGCTTGTCAACCAACACTCAGGCAGGATATCTAAGCAACGTTCTGGGAAGGAGTTCTTAATCCACTATGTTACTATCAACCGTACTCACCTTTACCGTGCTACACAAAGGTGAAATTTCATACTACACCGGGCGCATGGGGCATGCGTGGCTGCTCCGACGGATTGGCGTCTATGACCAATCGCTGGCCGAGTCATTGCATGAACCCAACGAAGAACGCCCCTTCACCGTCTCCAGTCTATGGCCGACAGAGGCACTCAAAACAAAATCATCGAGACCTGATACACGGGCATATCACGCCGAAGAATACAATGCCGATTCACGCCGTGCTGACCCCAACAAGCGGCAGGTTGACGTGGGCGACACCTTTCACATGCGCATCACCAGCTATCACCCCACGCTTTCCGAGATTTTCTACCACGAAGTCCTCAACGATAGCACCACGCTGGCCGAACCAACCACACTGGGTGGCGTCTCGCTCGCCTGTACTGGTAACACCAGCGACGCCAGAGAACACCCTTGGGCCGGGCAATCCACCTATGAAGCCCTTGCCGAGCAACTACTCAGCACCAGTCGTCCACCCAAGCACCTGACCATGCACTTTGCCAGCCCCACCGTCTTCAAGTCGGGTGAACACTTCTTGCCGATGCCCTTGCCCCGTCTCGTGATGGAAGGCTTGGTGCGCAAATGGAACACGGTCTCACCCATCGAGGTCCCACCTGACGCCAACCACTATGCCGAAGTAGGCATGGCGATTGCCAAGTATAAACTGCAAACCGAGGCTGCATTTCTCGGCAAAAATCGCATCCTGCCCGGCTTTGTCGGTACTTGCCGTTTTGCCCTACGGCTCAAAGACCCCTACTGGCTGCGTCTCTTTCACATGCTGGCAGATTTCGCCTTCTATGCCGGCATGGGCAAGAACACGGTGATGGGGTTGGGGCAAGTGCGTAATGTGAGCCACCAGAGGTAAGAACCCCACCGCATTCCAATGCAATTCCCTCATATGGATTCAGAAGAATTTGAATTTTGTAATACCGGAAGAATGTGTTGTAGAATGCATTACCTTATAAGGGTGTGTGGGATTATTTAGCGTTGGTTTTGATTAGACAAGCCACCACTCTATTATAAGCACCACATTTACAAAATTTCTGCAAAGAGGACGAGCCAACCTTCTACACTGTGTTTGGTTTCTTTACAGAAAAAAAAATTCATTCTTTTTATCCAATTAATAAGGAGAAACGTATGAGTCGAGGAAGACTTTGGGTACGGTTTTTATCAGTACTGATGCTGTTTGTATTGGTATTGAGCGCGTGTACGCCAGCCGCAGCACCAGCCGACAGTGGGTCCGATGATGCCGCTGCCGAAGAAGCATCTGGCGAGGAGGCTGCCGCAGAAGAGGCTGGCGAGAAGCAGATCATCTATGCGCTCTATCAAGAGCCAGAACTGCTGAATCCATACATCGCCACACAGACAGCCGCAGCCGAGACCTATCAGTTTGTGATTGAGGGCTTGTTGGGTGTTGACCCAGATGGCAATCGCTTCGCTACGCTGGCTCAGGAAGTACCAAGCGTTGAGAATGGACTTGTCTCAGAAGATGGCTTGACCGTGACCTACAACCTCAAAGAAGGCGTTGTTTGGTCTGATGGCGAAGCGTTTAGCTGTGATGATGTCCTCTTCACCTATGAGACTGTCACCAATCCAGACAGTGGCGCAGTCAGCACAACGGGCTACAGCCAAATCGAATCTGTCACCTGTGAAAGCGACACCACCGTTGTTGTCCAGTACGCTGAATTCTACGCACCATACCTGTCGCTCTTTGGCGCGATCATGCCACGCCACGCCACAGGTGATGCTGTCGATATGGTCAACTGGGAATACAACCGTATGCCTATCGGTACAGGCCCATTTGTGATCACGGGTTGGGATTCTGGCGACCAGATTCGCATGGAAGCCAATGAGAACTATCGCGACTATCCAGACCGTCCATTCTTGGACAAGGTGGTTGTGCGCATCATTCCTAGCCGTGAAGTCGGTAAGGCACTCATCACCTCTGGTGAAATCGACATCCTGTGGGACCTCATCGAGGCGGATGTGCCAGAGTTTGAAGACAATCCAAGCGTTATTGCCAACACACGCCCAAGCCCAAGCATCGAGCGTTTCCTGTTCAACATGTCCGATCCATCACTGGATGCGACAGACGATCCAGTCGGCAACCCACATCCAATCTTGGGTGATGTGCGTGTTCGTCAGGCCATCGAAATGGGGATCGACAAGCAGTTGATCGTAGATGAATTGCTCTTTGGTGCAACCACTGTCGGTTCTAGCGTGTTGAGCATTGGCTGGGCTGGCTGTAGCAACGAAGCCTCGGCTTATGATGTTGACGGTGCAGCGGCTTTGCTGGATGAAGCGGGCTTTACCGATGCAGACGGCGACGGTGTTCGTGAATGTAATGGCTGTATGTATGCCGAAGAAGGCACACCGATAAGCCTGAAATATCAGACGACCACAGGCAACCAATTGCGTGAAGAGACACAACAGTTGATCGTCATTATGATGCGTGAACTCGGTGTTGAGTTGAACATCGAAAACGTGCCCAGTTCTGAGCTATTTGGTAGCTGGTCCAACGGTGCATTCCGCAAGCATGGCAACTACGACATCTTGATGTACACGACGGGTCCTGGCATTGATCCACAGTCACACATGTTTGGCTATTTCCATCAAGACCAGATGCCATTGGAAGCCAACGCAGGTACAGGCTTTAACTACAGCCGCTGGGTCAACGCTGACGCCAGTGCTGCACTGGAAGAAGCGGGCGCAACACCAGACGAAGCTGTGCGCAAAGCGGCTTACCAAGTCGTTTGTGATGCGGTTGCCGAAGAGTTGCCACACATGCTGCTCTACAATCGTGGAGACATCCACCTGAGCCGCAGCAACGTCATCAATTTTGATGTCAATCCATGGGATAATCAGAATTGGAATGCTGCTGAGTGGGACATTGAATAATTTGAACAGTT
>JBCCFC010001190.1:0-4187 GCA_039029935.1 Chloroflexota bacterium | reverse complement strand
TTCACGTGGAATAATTTCGCTGTAAATTGGGTTGGCAATCTGGAACTGTTTCCCGACCTTGCGAATCAAACCTAGATCGCGTACATAAGCAATGTTATCATTTTCAATACTTTCTGGCTCACCATCACCAGCCAACATTGGCTCAATGACATCCTTGACGCGGGGTTCCTTCAGTTTATCTATCAATTGGTCAAGATGTGTGTCTCGTCGGAGAATCAACCTTTCTTTGGCAATCTTCACCATATCATCAGTGATGATAACGGATCGAGCTCGATTTTCTTTCATATTATAGGTCAACTCGTATGCCATTGCATTCACCAGCCAAGGCTGTCCCTGGGTAAGATGCCACGCCAGATTTATGGCATCCTCTTGAAAAATTTGCCCTGTCGTATCTGTATGGTGTTGATAGAGCGTTGCAACCTCATCTTTGGTAAAGTCACCCATGCGCAGAGACTCGGCTTTGATATTAAAGGCACTACCGCCTGTAATGACTGTTTTTTCTCGACTAGAATGGATACGATAATCGCGCACATCACGGACACCGCAAAGAATGATGCTATGAGGAAATCCTCTCGGACGGCTTCCATATCCAGCGCGTAGTTGACGTAGCACCGAGATCAGTGTATCTCCAATCAGTGAGTCAATTTCATCAAGCATGAGTACAATTGGCTTGGGATTGGCCGCAGCCCAGAGTGTAAGCAACATTTGAAGCGCACTATTTTCGCCATGTTGCTCTAAAATAGATTGCCAATTATCCTGCACAAATGTATCTGGAAGATTCAGCAATTCCTCACGTGAAATTGAACTCAGAATCGCTTGTATTCCTTTGTAAATATCTTCACGTGCAGTCTGTGCATTCTCTATGTTGACATACAGTGCCTGGTATTTGCCTTGCTGATTGAGATAATCCATCAGTGTCATCATAAAGGTGGTTTTGCCCACTTGGCGCGGTGCATGAAGAATGAAATATTTTCGAGAATTAATTAACCCTAAAACTTCATCCAGATTAAACCGTTCAAGCGGTGGTAGGTAGTAGTGGATATCGGTCTGTATTGGACCTGCGGTATTAAAAAAACGATCAACGGTTGCCATGATATACCCTCTTTCCAGCCATATCTAGCTGTATTATACGAACAAGTTATCGGTAGGGGGCATCATACCCAAAAACCGAACCGACAGCAACCCTGCTAGCTTCTTTGAATCTGTCATCATGGCAACGGCACAGGCGCCCCATCCTCCGTCATCACACTCCAGTCTGCCAACCGTAATCGCATCTCGGCCAACACATCCCCATACGCTAAATCACCCGCAACATTCAGCAACTCCCAAGGATCATTGATCATATCGTACAACTCATCTTTGCCCCCCATCGCATCATGGACATATTTCCACTCACGGGTGCGCACCATCTTGCGGCGTCCTTCAGCTTCACGCCAGCGGAGCGTGTCAATCAGTGTGTGGCGACCATACGGTTGTTGCATCTCCGCCAAGTCATCGAGTGTGAAGGCTGGGCCACCTGCGCCGTATTCAGAGAAGGTGGCATCACGTGGCGGGGCATCGGTCACGCTTGGTAGCGGTTGTCCTTGCATGGAGCGAGGGATGTCGATGCCTTGGTGTGTGAGGAGTGTGGGTACGATGTCGATGAGATTAACCATGCTGTCGTCACGGACACCTCTTGGCAGTTCACCGCGCATGTGTGCTGGGCAGGAGACAATGAGCGGCACACGGGTCAGGCAGTCATAAAAGACGCCGCCCTTGCATTGCATCTGGTGTTCACCGCTAAAATCGCCATGATCTGAACAGAAGACAACAATGGTTTCGTCTCTCAGGTCCAACCGCTCTAGTGCATCCAAAATTTGTCCGACACCATCATCAATGAAGCGTACCATGCCATAGTAGACGGCCAGTAAGCCATAGACATCTTGAATATCATCCTTCGCATAGTTGAGCATTTCATAGAGGATACGGTTGCGATCAGGGGCGGTTCCATCGGTAAATTCGCCATCACGGGACGGTGGTAGGTCGATCTTCTCTGGCGGGAAGAGGGCGGCGTACTGCTCTGGCACAACCCAAGGCTCGTGAGGATCAGGGATGGATACCCAAAGCGCAAAGGGGCTGTCATCTTCGCGTTGGCTAAATTGCTCTAAATAGCGAACCGTCTGCCCTGCCACCAGCCCTGTTGAGTAATCTTCCAGTGGAAAGTCGGATGTTGCATAGGCAAAGCGTGGATTTTGCGGCGTCATCGTTCGTCGCAGTTCATGTGCGGCGTTGATGCTTTCAACAGGGCGGAACCACTCCATGCCCTTTGTCTTTGAGTTAGTTGTCTCAGCACCAGCGGGCAACCCACCGTGTGAAATTTCGCAATAGACATCAAACCAGTCCAAGTCCGATGGTTGCTCAAAACAGTGATTTTTGCCAATCAGCCCAGTGGTATAGCCCGCCTCTTTCCAGAGCTTGAACGCATGAGTAGCATCGGCAGGCATGGGAATTTCATTGCGACGACTCCCATGCGTATGTGGGTATTGCGATGTCCAGAATGACACCCGCGCAGGCATACAGAGTGGATGGGGCGTGAATGCGTGGTCATAGACAACGCCCTCATTCGCCAACCGTTGCAGGGCTGGCGTCTCGCAAAACGTGTTCCCCCACAGATGGCTCGCCGTCGCCTTCTGTTGGTCCGTCATGATAATCAATATATTGGAGTAGGTCTTCATAGCTTTCTGGAATTTCATCTCCCCAACGCGGTGGCTCTGTATTTTCACGATTTAAAATCATACGAAATGTATCAAAATCAGCCTGTTTTTTTCGTTTTGTAAAAAAGTGGACTGTTTCCATTGTTGCTAATTTTTCCGCAATAGCCACTAGAATAAATTGATCAATAGTCATGCCATCTTCTTTGGCAAACGTGACCATTTTTTTTTCAAGAGACAACGGTAAACGTAGTGAATATGTATTTGTCATTGCCATTCTCTAATCCTCCAGATAGTTTGTGCTGGTAGAAGCAATTCAATACCAAATCTTTTTGGTATTTGTTGATAATGACGGTGATTGAAAGTCGCCAAAATATCAGCACGACCATTAATTGCCGTTTCTAAAACCATCTCATCTTCGGGATCGCGAAGTTGAGGACGCCAGAAAAAACGTCTGTTGACAGGTTCCGATATTGTAACAATTGTGTTTACATAGCTCAGTGCTTGTGCCTGCGTGAGTCCCGATGGTTGATAGTGTTCTGGGAGAGTACACTTGGCTTCATATTCCAAAGCTAACGGAACACTTGTCAATAATTGAAATTGATTTTCAAGTGCCGCATCCAAAATAGCAGCACTTGCCCCTGTGGAACTTCTCATTGCAGCAATGATGACATCTGTGTCAAGAACAATTCGTAACATAATGAGTATTCTACTTGATATAGAAATCTGTGTCAAAAATTATTCATGAACATACACATCCGTCCCAATCGTCGCCCACTCAAACAACACTTTTGCTTCATCAGGTCGCATGTTGACACAGCCATGACTCATCTCTTCGCCAAAATTATCATGCCAATAGGCTCCATGAATCGCGTAGTTCCAGAAGAAGTACATCACCGATGGCACACCAGGCAGGTCATAGCCGGGGCCACGCATTCGTTGCTGCGTGAGCTTTGTTTCGATTGTGAATTTGCCCAAAACGGTCGGCGTTTTTTCCTTGCCTGTACTCACAAGCGTATGCAGAATAGGGCGGTTTCCTTCCCATGCAGTAAGTGTCTGTGCGCTGATATCCACTTCAATCCAACGTTTTCCTGGCTCTACATAGACATCATAGACATCATTGGGTAACACTGGGGCCAATAGCTGTCGCCTATTAGACGTAGGAGCGATTTTTGGCTCTAAAGTTGGTATAGGGCGTCCAGGCGTCAGTGATACAGCAGGTTGGGTTGCTGGGGGTAGTGTTGTTGGGGGCAGTGTTGCTGGGGGCAGTGTAGGTGGTGGGGTATATGTTGGTGGTGGAGTATAGGTTGCAGTTGGTGCATAGACAGGTGGTGTGTAGGTGGGGGTCGGTGTTGGATAAACAGGGGCAATGTTTGTAGGAGCAGCGGCAGGAATCACAGTGACAGGCTGACTGTGAGCCGAAGTGCTATATCTACCATAGGCAATAGAGAGCGGAATGAAGTACTCGTTATAGTTGAGATTGATGTGAACCACACG
>JBCCFC010001189.1:0-4190 GCA_039029935.1 Chloroflexota bacterium | reverse complement strand
GTTGAATAGCGGAGTTAGCAATCTCTATTGCGGGTTGCACAGGGGAGAGCCGGCAGTAGGACCCAGAGGGTACCCTGCCTAACTCCGCGAGCTTGTGGGTAATTTATTTTGTGGATTAGCCTAAGTCCGTTTGACCTTTTCCAAGCAGGGCCAGGATGCTTCATCCCGAGAGACGGGCTGGCCGACACAACTGGTGCGTACTTCATCAGGGTCACTCTCGCGTGTGAACATGAGCAACCCTTCGGTCATGCCATAGATGTGCAAACCAGTCACATGGAGTGCTGCTTCGGCTTGTGCGGCTGAGTTCATCGAGATCACGCCCCGTAAGTGCCGTAGTGTATACGCCCCGATTAGGCCACGCGGTGTAAAGCGTACCTTTTTGGAAATGCCTAGTGATTGAAAGCGATCCAACAATGGACCGGCCACGCCCATGATCGTCGGGCGATAGCGGACCAGCATACGCAAAAATATTGGCACTGTTATTTGTGGGGCGACAAGATAGGTTGCACCGCACAACGGCTAGTAACGCCAGAGAGTCTGTCCGTATTAACGATTGGCAATTTAGTTAAGCCTAATCTAGGCTACTGTCGTGCCTGTGCGATAAGCATGACAGAAATCATCGATGAAATGATGACTATCGTGGTACAATGCGGCTGTATCTGCCATAGATGTAGCGCGGACATCCTGTCCGCTATGCGCTGGAAGCCTCTTTGTAGAATGGCCTAAACGCGGAAGTTTCCTATGCTAGAGACTTAAGGTATACTGCATTATTGTATACTGAATTTCCATTGATGATAGAAATGACGGTAAATGCATAGAAGGAAACACTGACAGAAGGAAACACTGACAGAATGACGCTGAAAGAAAGCCAGATTGAACAGAGTCTGCTCGATAAACTCACCGATCTCAAGTACACCTATCGTCCTGATATCCGCAGTAGGGCGACACTTGAACAGAATTTCCGCGAGAAGTTTGAAGCTCTAAATCGGGTGCGCTTGACCGATACAGAATTTGAACGTTTGTGCAGGAAAATTGTTTCTGCTGATGTCTTCACCGCTGCCCAAACGCTGCGCGAGCGCAATACCTTTGAGCGCGAGGATGGGACACCGCTGCAATACACGTTGGTCAATATCAAGGATTGGTGCAAAAATGACTTTGAAGTCATCAACCAACTTCGCATCAATACGGACAACAGCCACCATCGCTATGATGTCATTCTGCTGATGAATGGTGTGCCAGTGGTGCAGATTGAACTCAAGACGCTGGAGGTTAGCCCACGTCGTGCGATGGAGCAGATTGTCGAGTATAAGAACGATTCCGGCAACGGCTACACCAACACGCTCCTCTGTTTCATTCAATTGTTTATCGTCAGCAACCGCAGCAAAACCTGCTACTTTGCCAACAATCCGCGTCAACATTTTGCCTTTCATGCCGACGAACGCTTTTTGCCTGTCTATCAATTGGCGGGTGAGGACAACCAAAAGATCACCCATCTGGATGATTTTAGCGAGCGATTTCTTGCCAAATGCACCTTGAGCGAGATGATCAGCCGCTACATGGTGCTAGTCGCCAGCGAGAAAAAGCTCATGATCATGCGTCCCTATCAAATCTATGCGGTCAAGGCCATTGTCGATTGTATCCAGCAAAATCGGGGCAGCGGCTATATCTGGCACACCACTGGCAGTGGCAAGACGCTGACCTCGTTCAAAGCCTCTACGCTGCTCAAGGACAATCCGGATATTGAGAAGTGTCTGTTTGTGGTGGACCGCAAAGACCTTGACCAGCAAACGCGTGAGGAATTTAACAAATTTCAGGAGAAATGTGTCGAGGAGAACACCGATACCAAAACGTTGGTACAACGTCTGCTGTCCACAGATTATGCCAATAAGGTGATCGTCACCACCATCCAAAAATTGGGGCTGGCCTTGGGTGAAAAGGGTGGACGTTCCCAAACGCGTCAATCAAATGGCCGGCGTACCTTCAAAGAACAATTGGCACCACTGCGTGACAAGCGTATTGTGTTTATTTTTGACGAGTGCCATCGCTCACAGTTTGGCGAGAACCATCAAGCCATCAAGGAGTTTTTCCCCAATGCCCAGTTCTTTGGGTTTACGGGCACACCGATTTTTGATGACAACGCCACCTACAAACAGATTGATGGCACGGTTGGCTCTTTCAAAACCACAAAAGATATTTTTCAAAAGCAACTACACGCCTATACCATCACCCATGCCATTGATGACCGCAATGTGCTACGCTTTCACATCGACTATTACAAGCCTGAAGGTGCGGCCAAGAGCCAAGCGCGGGCGGGTGAGCGTATGACGCAGCAGGCTGTGGTTGAGGCGATTCTGGACAAACATGACGCGGCCACCAATTCACGCCGCTTTAACGCTATTCTCGCAACGGCCTCCATCAACAACGCCATTGAGTACTATCGGCTGTTCAAAGCGGTGCAACAACAGCGTCAGGATGAAGATGCCGACTTTGTGCCGTTGAACATTGCCTGCGTCTTTTCGCCACCCGCAGAGGGCAATCTGGATGTGCGGCAATTGCAAGAAGACCTGCCACAGGAGAGGGCTGATAATGAGCAAGCACCGGATGAGAAGAAACAGGCGTTAACGACCATCATTGCTGACTACAATCAGCAGTATGGCACAAACCACATCATGAGTGAGTTTGACCTCTACTATAAGGATGTGCAGCAGCGTGTCAAAGATCAAAAGTATCCTAATAGCGACTACGCCCATGAACATAAGATTGATGTTGTGATCGTGGTGGATATGTTGCTTACGGGGTTTGATGCGACCTACCTCAATACGCTCTATGTCGATAAGAATTTGCGCTATCATGGGCTGATTCAAGCCTTTTCGCGCACCAATCGTGTCCTCAACGACACCAAGCCCTATGGCAATATCCTCGATTTTCGCAATCAGCAAGACGCAGTGAATGATGCCATCACGCTCTTTTCGGGCA
The DNA here is from genome assembly GCA_039029935.1 of Chloroflexota bacterium. Classification (GTDB taxonomy): domain Bacteria; phylum Chloroflexota; class Anaerolineae; order Caldilineales; family Caldilineaceae. The sequence goes on along the minus strand of JBCCFC010001189.1, from coordinate 1,214 downwards.
GCAACGAGGACCGTGCCAAGGAAATCTGGCTGGTGGACCCAGCCCCAGAGGTGATCAAAAAGTTTGATTGTGCGGTGGCAGACCTTGAAACCTTTATGGATGCGCAGGGGTTGCCCTGTACGCCCGAAGCGGTTAGCAATCTCAAGGGGGATAGTGCACGGGTGGACTTTATCCACCGCTTTAAAGAGGTGCAGCGGCTAAAAACGCAACTCGACCAATATACCGATCTGGACGACGAGCAACGCCAACATATCGAAGATCGGTTGCCTCAAGAGCAACTGCGGGGCTTTCGTGGGATGTATCTGGATACGGCGCAGCAACTACGGGCGCAACAGGGCAAGGGAGATCAGGCGAGTGAAGAAGTACAGCAACTCGATTTTGAATTTGTTCTCTTCTCGTCGGCGGTCATCGACTACGACTATATCATGGGGCTGATTGCGCAATATAGCCAGGATGCGCCCGCCAAACAGACGATGACACGTGCGCAGTTGATCAGCCTGCTTAGTGCCAACGCCAACTTTTTGGATGAGCGTGACGACATCATCGAGTACATCAACAGCCTCACCGCCGGTGCGGGGCTGAGTGAAGAGGCCATTCGTGCAGGGTATGAAGCGTTTAAGGCGCGCAAATCGGCCAGCGAACTTGCGCACATGGCCGACCGACATGGGTTGGCCGCGGAGACCCTGCAACAGTTTGTGGACCGCATCATCGTGCGCATGATCTTTGATGGCGAACAGTTGAGTGACTTGATGACGCCGCTGGGCTTGGGCTGGAAAGCGCGTGCCAAGGCGGAACTGGCATTGATGGCCGAACTGATGCCACTGCTCAAAAAGCTGGCCGAAGGGCGTGAGATTTCGGGGTTGGCGGTGTATGATGAGTAAGCAAGAGCGAATGGCGTTTGTGCCTAAATTGCGCTTTCCTGAGTTTTTGGATACAGGGGAGTGGCTCAAGACCTCTTTAGGAGGTGTATCTACGATTACTTCTGGTGGAACACCCAGGCGTACCCGAAAAGATTTTTGGAATGGGACTATCCCATGGATAACAACCTCACTTATAGATTTCGATACAATTTACAGTGCAAATGAGTACATAAGTGAGGCTGGATTGAAAGGTTCGTCTGCAAAAATCTTCCCAGCAAAAACAATACTAATGGCAATGTATGGGCAGGGAAAAACACGTGGCAAAGTTGCTGTCTTGGGTATTGAGGCCACGAC
>JBCCFC010001188.1:0-4190 GCA_039029935.1 Chloroflexota bacterium | reverse complement strand
TTTTGACCAATTGCCAAATATTACCCATATCATCGTCTTTATTGTTTGCTTCTGTAGCTCGTTTACCATAATGAGAAAAATGATCCGTCATTTCTTCTACCAAGAACAAGCCATATCCGCGTACATGAACTTTGTCTAAATCCGGTCGTTTGACAGAGAACGGATCAAAATAAGGGGCATCGTCCTCTAGCTCGACCACCAATTGTCGGATAGCATTGGCCTGTCCGCTGGATGGCCGGCCATATTTACGCTGTCCATTTTTCTGCTGTCCATTCTTCTGCTGTCCATTCTGTACCCATCCGCGCATCATGCCACCTGTCATCATACCATTAGTCAACAACTGTGCCGCAGAAAGTCTAGAAAATGGGTTAAGAGACGCCTGTGCTCCCCCATTTGTTTGGGTATGAGCATGTGGAAGCACTGGTATTTGTGTTCCTGCGATAATTTGCACACTCATCTTGATGATACCATGAGACTCCTGGTAGCCGTGTTCAACGATGTTGGTAGCAATCTCTTGCACGGCAAGTTCTGTTTCGGAGATTAACTCAGAACCATTGCCAATATCATCTATGCTTTCAATGAGTGTACGAATGCACACCCCAAAAATATGCAAATAGCGGAATTGTGCAGGAATACAGATGTTTATATGGTCAGCCGATTCCTGACGCTGACCCACTGTATTGTCTTGGAATAAGTCTCTTAGGTTTAAATTTATCAAAGTTCTCTTCTTCCATGTTTCATTATGCATGCATTATATATGTATCTATATTGTCATCCGCTTAAGAACAATCAATGTTTGGTCATCATCTTGTTGACAATCGCTGTGGGTATTGCGACAGGTATCACTCTCGACACAGCCAGTGAATGCGTGAATTGCTTCAAACATTTCTTTGACAATGACGTCGGCGGGTTTGCTGGCTAAGGTTTCTGTCAACGTCAAAAGCCGATCATATCCAAATAGTTCACCGGACGGGTTGCTAGCCTCGCTAAATCCATCGCTGGCGACCACTAACACATCACCTGGGGATAACTGCAAGGTGTGTGGTTGTGCTAAGTTAATGGATAATACACCCAATGGTGGGGCATCTGGTTCTAAGATGCGTGCTTGCTCACCGGATGGGCAGTAAATGACAGGTGCATGACCTGCATTTGCATAGGAAACGCAGTGGTTGATTGTATCATACTGACCGACAAAAATGGTGGCAAACATATTGACTTCATAAAAGTCGTCATAGAGGTGTTCGGTTGTCTGCCCCAAAATCAGATGAGGGTCGAGCAAGCCATGTTGCTTACAGGCTCCTCGAAGCACAGCCCGTGTCATTGCCATAAACAGTGCCGCTGCCATCCCTTTTCCGGCTATATCGCCAACTGAAAAGGTGAATGAATGCTGGTGCTCCACAAAGTCATAGAAGTCACCGCCGATGTGTAACGCGGGTATGGTGCGGGCAGATATATCTAACTCAGCGATGGATGGCAGTTCTTGGGGTAAAAGTTGTTGTTGCACATTGGTGGCAAGCTCAATTTCAGTTTGAATCCGTGTTTGGCTTTTTGTTTGGGCAAGAATTTGTTCATGGAGTAAGGCATTTTCTATATTAACCCGTGTTGGACCAGAAAGCATCCGAGCAAACTGGGCATCAGATTGGGTAAAATTACCACTCCATTTATTGACAATGCCAAACCACATGATGCCATCTGCACCAATGTACATGCGTTTTAACAGTAGATTTCGCACTGGGAATGATAGCTTTTGCAGCAATTTATCACCATAATCAAAAATCTGCGCATCACTCGCTTCTGCACCTTCGATTGTTGCCGTTTTTATCTCTAACGCTGGCTTATTTGGCAGCATATCCAAAAAATCAACCCACATCTGTGTGTCCCAATGCCCCTCTGGATATTGCACGAGGATTGGTGTACCATCCGCAATCAGTGACAGAATCTCAACATTAAGGGCTTCATGGTCGTCATCAGACACCGTTGCTGGATTAGTGCCAACTGTTGACAGGTTTGACGCTTTTTGAAAAAGTAAAAACACACCTTCGGCTTTGAGTAGATGAGCTGCAAACCGCGCCAGATAGGCTAGATTTTTATTGACGCCCAAATGTACACGCGTAGTTTCGGCCAAGTGATGCATCGCACCGAGCTGTGTCTGTTTTTCGTTGGCATCATTGGTGACGCGCTGCAAATCGCGGCGCGACTGGAGAAGCAGGCTAACAAAGTCAGCATCGGCCTGAACCCGTTTGACCAGCATGGAGCTATTCAAAAAATTAGTCGTTTGCTCTTTTTCTTTTAGAGAACCAATGAGTTTAGGGAAACTGACGGTTAGCTTCCCTATATAGTACTCGTCGAGCCGAATTTCTGCGGAGAACTCAATCGTTGGATGCGCTGGTTCTTTGCCAGGCCAATGAGCGACACACTTTTCTTTGGACCATACACAAACAGTACTCGCGCCAGCCAGAAGCCACGCATCGGCCAATACATCAAACTGAGGCTGTTTTTCTTGGATAAATGATGATAACAACTGATCTCGTGTTGTGTTGACAAATATCGTATTCAATCGAATCTCTTCTAAATAATTGTATGCTGGGTAGCTCTTTAGCTGAACACAATCTAAACAAACTGTTTGCAGTCCAGCCCGACAAACTTAACATAGCCCATAAGAGTCTGTCATCGTACAAATGCAGTAGTTTTATTTAATACATTTTTGCTCATGCTTAGGAAGCAAAAAGCGATTGTTAGTTTTCTGTAAGGTCAAATCAGAAAATACACAAATAAACGCTATTACAAAAAGATAACACTTACACTTTAGAGCGTTTTGACTTCTACTAACTTTTCGGTATTTTCAGCGGATTGTAGAGGATTTCTCAACGGCTGTCCAAACTCGGGGGCAGAAATTTCAAACACATCACCCGATTGTGTTGTGATACCGCTGGCAAAACTGAGCGTCGACGTTCCGTAATAATGGCAATGGACATCACCCGGCGTACGGAACACATCATATTTAAAGTGATGATGCTGTAAATTGGCAAGCGTATGCGTCATATTGGCTTCGCCCGTAAGAAATTCTGCGGACCACAATTCTGCGCCATTGCGCAGAATACGCACTGTACCTTGAATATGGGCTGGCGGTTCACCAACCAGAAGTTCGGGGCCAAAGGATGATGCCCGCAACTTAGAATGGGCTAAATAAAGATAATTCTGCTTTTCAATGACATGATCGGAAAATTCATTGCCCAGTGCGAATCCAACCCGCAACACATTGCCCGTTTCACCAATCACATATAACCCCACTAATTCTGGTTCTTCGCCACCATCCTCGGCAAAGGGTGGCATTGTCAGTGGATGCCCTGGCGCAACGAGCCAACGGCCATCCCCTTTATAGAACCATTCGGGCGCAACACCAACCTTGCCAGGGGCAGGTTTCCCCCCTTCCAACCCAAGCTTAAACATTTTCATCGAGTCAGTTAAGGTCTCACGCTCATCATTGAGTTTGGCGTGCATTGAGTCACGTGCCTGTGCGCTGCCAAGGTGATCAAGCCCTGTTCCCGAAAGGATACAGTGGGCTGGGTCTGGGTGATCTAGAGGAACAAGTAGACGATTTTCGTCAATCGCCTGCATGTAATCAGCCATTTCGTCGCCCAATCGTTCTTCAACAACTACCTGCAAGGATGTTTGCCTGTGGTCTGCAAGCAATGCAAGATCATAGACGCGTTCTGTCTCGTTTAATAGCTGGAGTGTTGTACCATCATCATTGACGACAGCAACTCTGCGTTTTTGTTCTGAATCAATCAATTGCACAAGTCTCATTTAGCTTTCCTTTCGATAGCATACGCCTCACTTCATTTGGTTGATAATAAACGACAAGCTTCTAATAATGTGTATCGTTCACCTTGTATTCAGATGTTTATTATACCACGAAAACCATTTTTACCTATACATGTGTGAAAATAGCCACCCTTTTTATTTGATTTGTGCTAAATAGGTGCGATTTTTTATGTGATGGTGCGATAATCTTATCATTTTTACAGTCGCACTTTCATAGATTTTTTTCTTTATTTTAAAACTCATGAGGAGGCGAAAATGAACAAACAACGACAGGAAGCAATGGAAAAATTGAATCAAGTCGAACAATCCTTGAATCAACTCCAATCGAAGAAACAAGAATATTTAAAAGGTGATCAAGCTTTGGC
>JBCCFC010001187.1:0-4195 GCA_039029935.1 Chloroflexota bacterium | reverse complement strand
TATGCATAGAAAAGAACACAAAAACAATGTGTTTTTGTGTATTTTTTTGCATGACAGGGTTATGTGTTCTTTTGTGGCTAATTATCTTGTAAAATACGTTTTCGGTATTGTCATTCCTGAGAAGTCAGGAATGACCAAAACACTGAGTTATTTAGTTGACAAGGCACTAATCCACATTTGACAACAGAACTAGCGTATAAAACACATATCTATAAATGTAATTTGGTTATGAACGTATTCACCCAAATATATAATGACTCAATAAGCGTTATAATGGATTGAAATAGTTTGCGGACTTCTTAGTCGCAAGTAAATGGACAACGATGGCAATCATGCTAAACGATAAAGTGAGTTTGCCAAATATATGATTTACCATTCCTGTTTGTTATTGTGTATGCCGAAACATAGCGTGGACATCATTGTCTACAAAACAGAGTCTACAAAACAGACTGAAAAAATGATACCAGAGTATTGTAGGCGAATTTTTGCGCAATGTCAACCCTCATTCGATGTTAAATTCGTAAGTCTTTTGACCAATTCTGATCAATTAAGGACATACACATCTCACAAAAGTCCGACTTTTGTGAGATGTGTATGTCCTATCAATCCTTTAACAAGCATTGTTTCTAGGTGATATATGTGCAGTAAACGTTAAGCGTCCTCTAAAGCCAATCACAATCTAAATCTAGCCCTGCCGCTTTGAACAGCAGACGCTGAAATGGAAATGAACGAATTGCCAGCACAGATGTTCGCCACTTTCTTGCCACTGGTGCAGAACTAAATTTACGGTAACAGTACTTCTAACGCTTTCCTGCTGAACTGAATCAACTGTCTTACAAGGGACCTGCCAAGTGGCAGGTTTTTTGTATTTTGAATTCGTACCCAAATCTTGCAATAGAACGTCTAATCAAGGTGCCGCCCGATCAACCCGCATCGGATCATCCAGCGCAATAATCACAGGCTCCATGTCGGGCGGGCCGGGTGCTGTGTAGCGGACACCTTCAAATGGTTCTGGGCCAGGGCCACCGGGGTTGTAAAATGCACGATAGCCACCTTCCAATGCCGGAATCTCCACAAAAGTGACGTTGCGGGCTGCGGCTTCATCGCCCACCAGAATGATGTCAATGTAGTTATCACGGTCTTCTGCATAACAGTCATCGTAGTAGATGCCCTCGTCAGGATTCTCTTTTCGTCCCAACTCAGCCAAACCGACAACACGCAAGGTTCCCCCTGCCACATCATACTCCTCACCCACTTTCTCAAGGAGAATCGTTTCGCCCTCTTCCCCGTTGATACCTGCCCCGTTGACATGAACACGGAAGAAGTCCTCATACATGTCAGGACGCAGCCCCGTGATGCCATCGGGTGAAAACCCACCCGTTGTCAGCACACGGATGCGGAAATCACCTTCGTCATAGAGTGCAAATTCATCATTGGGCAGGCCAAGATTTCGCTCCAACAACTGCACACCACCTTCCCCAAACGACATCTCTCCGACGGCATTGAGTTTGGCCCCAACAAGGGTAGGGCCAGCGTCATAGGGCGTTTTGTCCGTTGTCCATGTAAGCCCAACCGCATTGAACTCCTGTCCACCCGGCCCGATGAGCAGAAGCGGGGTTTCATCGGCTACAATGTCAAGCTGGACGGGAAAGAGGACGTCAGCCTCGCTACTCAAACCACGATTGCCAAAATCACCAAAGACGACAACAACGTTGCGCTCATTAAGCTCCCAGTTGGGTGTCATCGTGACCGAGTTGGGAAAAACGACCTCACCTGTATTTAACGTAAATTGGAAATCGCTCACATCAAGCGTTTCCGTGGCAACGGGCCAACTGAACACAATGGGCAGACCATCATCGTAATCGGCAAAGCCTTCAGAGATAGTGGCAATACCATCTGCGGTGACAGCACTGGTCCGATCCTGATCGGCAGGTGTTTCGCCATTCGTGCAGGTCATCGAGCCATACCACGCACCACCCGCATCGCGCACAATCTCTTCGGTTATTTCGGGTACGCCAATAATGTTGTCAAACCCCATACCAGCGGAAAGGATCATCGGTTCATCACGCCAATAGTCAGCCCCTACCAACGCACCATCAAACGTTTGCGCCTGAACGTCAACACCCCAGAGTACGCCAGAGATCAGCACTATCACAACGCCGACCACAGCAGCGGCAAGTGCTGCCCATGAACGGTTATAAAAGCGACCATCTGTATTTTCGTCTTCTGTTAATCTGACCTGCGCCCAGCGCAGCAGTAAAAAGAGGCTGACGCCGATGAAGATCAGCATGGGGATCCGTGCGCCATTATCAGACGCAAAAATTGTATTGAGGATGACAACCACGATGGCTGAGAATCCCAGAAGATGGGGCGCATATGACTTGGCGACCCCAAGCAGGACGATGAGTGCGGCGACTATGCCAACGATGTTTCCACTAACACGGAGCGGTTCGACCATATCAACCGCGACATGAACAGCGATGTCTATGATGTTCCAGACAATGATTAGCGTTGGCAACCACTGAAGTTTTCGATCTTTGTTCTCTGTTTTCATTATTTTCTTCTGAATCCCTCCTTAGACATCATGGGATTGCAAATCCCATGCTATTACAGAAAACCTGTTGAAACAGGTTGAATACAGGGTATCTGCTCAATATCCATCGTCAATCGTAGAGGTTTAATATATCGAACCCGTACTAGCTCCGATTTATTGAGAAGATACAGTACAGGTTGTATCGAGAGCGATATAGCATACTTCAGTATGCTTCCTGTAATAGACACCGAATTGCATTCGGTGGCTAATGAGTATGATCAACCTCGGGTATCTGACCATCTTCAGAAAGCATGATGGCAATCGGTCGGGTTCGCTGAAAGTGGCCCAAAATAATAATCATGATGACAACCAGAGGCACACTAAGAAACATGCCCGCTAATCCCCAAATTGCGCCAAAAACAGCGAGGGCTAACAGCACGATCAGTGGACTCACACCAAGGCGGTTCCCCATCATCTTTGGTTCAATTGCGTAGCCAAAAATGCCTTGCACAACAGAGACAGCGACCGTAACACCAATGATCCAAACCCAATTGGTTGAGGTTAAAATGGCGGTTAAGGCCGGAAAGATGATCGCGATTAAGGGGCCAATAAAGGGGATGAAGTTTAGAAAGAAGCTCAGTATTGCCCACACCACTGCATGTTCAAGCCCCATCAGCAACATGATCACAAAAAGCACAACGGCCAAAAGCAGGCTAATCCAAGTCTTGATGCCGATATAGTCGGTGATATTATCCCCAATCGATTTGAGAATTTCAGACATATCCTTGCGCACCGTTTGGTCAGGAAACATGGCGATCATCTTCTTGGCAAAGGTATTTTGCTCAAGCAGTAAAAAGATGACATAGATGGCAACAACTGAGGTTTGGCTAATCAAAGAAACGACATTGGTCCCAATCGTAGAAATGTATGCGCTCAGTGAGTTGAATAAGTTTATCAGCAATGTATTCAAGCCATTTTCAATATCACCAGTACTAAAGGCAGGAATAGCCTCCAAAACCCTTGGTGGCAGCGTACCTAGCAGGGCAACCAAATTGTCTTGATGATGGGGAAGGCTCTCAATAAATTCCTGGATTTCATCTACAAAGATATCGATGGTTAGCTGAAAGAAAAATGCAAACATGACCACAAGTGTCAAGATTGAGAGCCAATACGGTGGCTGAAAGGAACCAATACGCTGTCGGTGTATGGTCTCAGTCAAACCAACAAGGACACGCCAGATGATGATAGCAATGACAAAGGGCAGTAGAATCTCTTTGCCAATAATCATCAAATAGCCAGTTAAAAGTAATGCCAACGGTAATATCAATATCGAAAGTGAGTTCGATGAGTTGTCGCCCATTCTATACCTCTTTAGGATCAAAATTTCCCAAACCAAACAGTTTCAGTTAAGGATAGGTTTCTCCAGCAAAAGCGTACTGGTGATACCCTTGTCCTAAATTATCGCGCATCACATTATGATAACAGTTGTCACCACCCCCAAAGGGCAGCACTTCCAATGGTTGGCATGGTTCGGGGAGGGTAAAATTAGGGTAACAAATGGAGAAAGGGTAGGGTTGAAAGATGGAATAGAAAAGAGAACTAAAGGTTGACAATAACCAATGTTTCAAAAAGGGTAAGTTGTGAAGAGGGAATTAATAACCG
>JBCCFC010001186.1:0-4198 GCA_039029935.1 Chloroflexota bacterium | reverse complement strand
GCTGCAACACTACAGAGTACATTAGCCCCGACACGCGATCTCTTATTGAGCGTGGCACAGGATGCCGTGAAAGAAGTCGAGTTAATTGATGTTGTGTGCGAGTCCGCATGGCAAGCGTTTGAGGCCGGAGACCAACAGGGCTATGTGACCGAAGTGGCGACCAAATTGCGTGAGGTTGTTGCAGCGGATGACAACATCGATGTGATTGTGCTGGCGCAGGCGTCAATGGCAAAGGCACAGGCGTTGTGTGAGGACTTGCCTGTGCCAATTTTAAGTAGTCCGCGTTTGGGCGTGGAGAAGGCGTTGCGCACAATGGCAACAGCATAAGCCTAATCGCTTTCTAGCCCAGCCTGTTGTTCTTGCCACCATTTATCTATTACTGGGCGTAGTTTGGGTGGTGGGACAGGCTGGGTATAGTCGATGCGGTAGCGGTAATAATCAGTCTCATAGAGCTTTTTGACGATACTGTTTAGCTCAAGATAGACATCAGGGTCTGAATCTAATAAGGGAATAGGGATGGTTGGCAAAGGCTCATTGATGGCAACAGGCCAGATTTGGGAGCGGCGATAAATGTCATCCGTTTCCCGATTAAGCAAGACAATATAGTCGGTGTCAATCGGTGGAACATTTACTTCTGGACCGGGGCGTTGTCCCCGGCGAATTAAGTCAATCTCCACAAGATTCACACGCGACTGAATCATTTTTGATCGTTTGTTTTGATATTTAACCAACCCCTCACCAATTTTATTTGCAGGTGATAACAATTCAATGGCAGTCACCAACTCCCTTGTTTTGGACAGATATATATTCACGGTGCGAATCTTTGTCGATTCGGCTCGTTGTACAACACGTTCAATCGGTGCTTGTACCAAAGATTTCGGTGCTTTTACAGCCTGTACCGTCGATTTAGGATTCGTTTCTACTACGTTGATATCAGGATAGGTGTGACTTGTTTCGGATTCAACATAGGGTGTTGTTGTTGAAATAACCAACTCTTCTAATGCAGTGTGTATTTCTGCGTCCGCATAATATTTGGGAACAATTTGAGGGTTCAATGTGTGGACAATTTCGGCTGTAAGATAACCATGAAATCCACGCCAATAGTCACTGTCTTCTAGATAGGGGTCCATTCCCGGAAATGGACTAGAAATAGATGATGTTACAGACATGATACCCTCACTTTCACCCTCAAAACAAAATGGTCATGCTAATCGCGATGACCTACGATAATTATCCCTGTCAACCTGATGAATACCTGTAGAAGAACCGACACTACATATTTATGCCATCATTATATACCAGTTCATACAAACAAAAAATAAAGAGTTATGACGTAATGTTTCCGATCATTCCCTGCACACCCAACCAATCTGCAAACAACTCAATCCAACGATCCGACGGTAGCCCCTGCGCTCGCAGCCCAAAGCCATGCCCACCAGTAGCGTAGAGATGTAGCTCTGCGGACTTACCCGCTGCTACCCATTCATTGTAGAGGTCTATACTGTGGGGGGCGAGGCCAACTTCATCGTCGGTGGCGGCCAGCAAAAACATTGGTGCGGCATCTTCAGGGACAGTTGCTGTTCCGTCCAGTGTCTCACCAAAGCCTTCCCCGGAAAACTGCCGTACCCAGCCGTAGTGTAGGTAGATGGGTGCAATGAAGTTGGGGCGGGTTTCGGGTGTGTCGTTGTAGCCGACCGCTGCTGCCACGGTGCCACCCGCCGAGAACCCAATGATGCCGATGCGGTTGGCGTCGATGTTGTACTCGTCGGCATGGCTACGCACATAGCGCATGGCTTCCTGCCCATCGGCCAATGCCAGTGGAATCACGGTTACCGCCTCTGCTTGAAATTGCTCTGGCGACTTCTGCATCAACTCAATCGCTGGGTCTTGCGCACATTTCACCAGCCGATATTTGAGGACAAAACAGGTCAAGCCCTTATTGGCCAGCCAGTGTGCAACATCTGCCCCTTCGCTGTTGATTGATAGGCCGTGAAACCCACCACCGGGGCAGATGACAATGGCTGTTCCATTAGCTTTGGCGGGGTCTGGTGTATAGACAGTGAGTGTCGGGCCGGTGACATTGAAGACGACTTGTGTCTGCCATGCCTCGCTAAAAAGTTCTTGTTCTGTGTGGGTCCATGTTTCGGAGCCAGGGGCTGGGCCGTCGTAGAGGTGGATTGTCTGATTTGCTGATTGTGTCATGGTCTAATATTTCCTTTCGTGATCGAATGACGCAGGTAGCCGACCTGCGATACTGTCCTTATTGCGAATTATCACAACTATTATAGTATGGTTCTATCAACACATGAAATCATCACCATTCTTCTCAGCGGTCTTGTTGGGTTTGCTGTCAGTGCCGCAATGGGATTTTATCTACGCAAGACAGACATTGGGTGGCAGAAGACACGCTATATCATCCTATTTGCGCTAACCTATGCCATTGCCTCTGCCCTCACTTACACAGTCATCTATCTGTTTTTCTAAAATGAGCAGATACCAATTCACTAGTCGTTTTGTCGAGTAGTGTCTCACCACCCAATGTCATGCCCAACCCGTCTAATTCGCTGCTCACAAGCACATTACTGGGTGGCGTTGTGGGCAACGGTGGTAACGGTCCTGACAGATTGGCATGTTTATAAATCAGTTCAACAAGTTGTCGTTGTGTGACATAGCAGTCGCTGAGATGCACGATAGGTGGTGCATGGTTGGGCTGTGCCAGCAGTGCTGCAATGGTACGCGCCACATCTGCGCCATGCACTTCGGTTCCGCCAAGTTTGGAGCCGGGTGGATAGTCAGGCATATCACCCGCAAGGACACGTTGCACCAATCCCCACCATTTGGATTGCTCCACAGGCCAGATGAGTCCATAGACACCTGTTGCGCGTACACTGGTTGTAGACATGCCTTCAATATTGGCAAAGCTGGTCATCATATTCTCGACAGCCGCCTTGTATGCGCCATAGTGCGTATCGGGTGAAACGGGGTGGGTCTCGTCTAATGCTCGCCCCGGCTCTGTGCGTGAGAAGACGGCGCGGCTAGAAAGAAAGATAAATTGCCGTACATGTGCATCACGTGCCGTCAACAATAAGCGAATGGACCCATGTAAATTAATGTCCAGCCAGCTTCCCAAATTCTCTCCTTCGCCCCCACGATACCGCCCCGGAACATGGCTATAGGCCAAATGAACAACAGCATCAACATCTGTTACTAAAGCTGTTGATGCATCAGCGTCGAGCAGATCACCCGTTACCCATTCAAGCTGTGCAGTGTGGTTGGCTGCAAATCCGCTTACATCCGAGGTTGGACGCATCAGCCCGCGTATGTGATACCCTTCTCGCAGTAGTTCAGCTACAACAAACTTACCCACATACCCCGTTGCCCCTGTGACCGCAATGATTCTTGTCATAAGAATTTCTCTACCTCCACCAGTGCATCGACAACGACATGTGCGCCTGCTTTTTCTAGGGCAGCACAATCCAGTGATGTGGTCAGCCCGACGACGGTGCCAATGCCACAATCGACGGCACTGCGGACACCCGATGCGCTGTCTTCGATAACAATACAGTTTTCCGGTGTGATGCCAAAGGGCTTGGCCGCCAAGGAATGTACTTTGCGGTCTGTGTTCGGATCAACGATATCTTCGCTGCCCATCACCAAATCAAAGATGGCGGGGATGCCCAACATCTCTAAGGTCCGCAGCAGCCGCATTCGCAAGGCACGAGAGGCAATGGTGACATACCAGCCATTGTCGTGTGCGCATTGAATCAGTGAGCGCAGACCCGATACGGGTGTGAGCGTGGTTTTGCCCAGCGTAAAAAATAGCTCGGTCTTGCGCTTGAGTAGCTGATCTTTCTCATCATCTGAAAGCACCAGCAACTCCTCAGTGGCACTGCACCACAATTCATGAATCTGTTGCAGGGATAGCCCAACCAGTTGGTTATGGCTCCCCCCAACACGAATGCCGTATAATTCTTCATAGGCCGCGTTCCAGCAATCAAAATGCAGTTGCTCTGTCTCGACAACCACGCCATCAAAATCCAAAATCAACGCACGTTTGGCGATTGGGTCTGTCATGAATGGTATGACTCCTTGTAATTAAATGGGGCGCAGGCGAGCGCGGGCGAACCCCGATGAGAAAAAGGTACAGTCCCCCGTAGTCCGCGCGCCGCCCCCGCCAACAAATTAAGCGCCCGCGATC
>JBCCFC010001185.1:0-4200 GCA_039029935.1 Chloroflexota bacterium | reverse complement strand
GGAGGACCGTACCTTTGACTACTGCATGTGGAGTACGCAGGCGTCTCCGGGACCAGCACAGCCTATCGCTGACAGCATGGTTGGCGCGGAGACCGACGACTTTGGCATTCTCTTCCTGACCCATGCGGACACAGACCTGCTGGCTGTCAATCGCGCTCAGTTGGCGTTCCCTGAAGAGTTCCCAGCCATCCATATGGACAGTTTCAACCGTTTCCGCAATGAAGCCGAATTTGACGATTATCTACGCAAGACATTGCCCTATGTGCGGGTGGTTGTGGCACGTTTACATGGCGGCAGTGCAGGCTTCCGACTGGGCTTTGATACCTTGGTGGACCGCTGCCGTTCACAACACAAAGAGCTAATCTGCGTCTCTGGCACTTCAGACCTTGACCCAGAGTTGACCGCCATCTCCACTGTGCCACTGCCTGTCATCCACGACACATACAACTACCTCACCATGAGTGGAGCCGACAACATCGAGAACCTCTTCCGCTATCTCACCGATAACCTACTGGTCGGTGGCTTTGGCTATGATTTGCCAGTGGAACAACCACGTCATGGCATTTATTATAATGGGTGCGTACTGTCATCGTCAGAGTGGAAGGAGCAGGTCTATCAGTCTGACCGCCCGACTGCGGCGATCTTATTTTACCGTTCGCATTGGTTGACGGGCAACACGCGCTTTGTCGATGCGTTGATAACCGCTGCCGAGGCACAGGACATCAACCCGCTGCCCGTGTTCACCTATTCGCTCAAAGAGCAAATCGATGGGCGTCCAGCCTGTTTTGATCTATTCCCATGCAAACCAGACCTGCTTATCTCCACCATGTCCTTTGCACTGGGTAAAGTCAACATGGATGGGCCGACACAGGCGGGGTGGAACGTGGAGGCGTTGCAGTCGCTGGGTGTGCCAGTGTTGCAGGCCATCACCAGCGGCATGGAGGAGGACCAATGGACACTCTCTGCGCGCGGGCTGTCACCGCTGGACACGGCCATGAATGTGGCTCTGCCGGAGTTTGACGGGCGCGTTGCGACTGTGCCGATTTCGTTTAAGGGGGAAGCACAACAATCGACATGTGGTGATAATTGTGGTTGTGCAACACAGATACACGCATCGACCGCAAACTCCTTGGTGGAATATGTACCCATTCCTGAACGAATGGCGCGGGTGGTGGGATTGGCGGGGCGGTTCATTGCCTTGCAGCGCAAAGCCAACGCTGAGAAGCGCATCGCCCTCATCCTCACCAACGCACCGGGCAAGGCCAGCAAAATCGGCAATGCAGTAGGGTTGGACACACCCGCTAGCATCATCAATCTGCTCCGCGAAATGCAGGGGCAAGGCTATGATGTCGGTGTGATTCCACCCGATGGCGATACGTTGATCCACACGCTGATCGACCGCTGTAGCTATGATGTTGAGATGATGACCGAGGCACAGATTGCACAGGCGGATGGCGTGTCTTTGACACAGTATCAGGGCTGGTTCAAGACATTTCCCAACAAAAACCGCCAACAGATGAGGGCACGCTGGAATGGGGCAACCAGCGAGGTCTATGCCTATAATAATGAACTCAAGTTTGCGGGGCTGACGCTTGGCAATGTCTTCATCGCACTCCAGCCACCACGGGGCTATGGCATGGACCCCGACGCCATCTATCATCAGCCCGACCTGCCGCCCACACACCACTACGCCGCCTTCTACACATGGCTGCGTGAGACATGGCAGGCTGATGCCATCGTGCATATGGGCAAACATGGTACATTGGAATGGTTGCCGGGTAAGGGTGTCGGTGTCTCACAGGAATGCTACCCCGACCTCTTTTTGCAGGATATGCCATTCATCTATCCCTTCATCATCAACGACCCCGGCGAGGGGATGCAGGCCAAGCGACGCACCCATGCCGTTATCATCGACCACCTCATGCCGCCGATGACTGCAGCCGAAACCTATGGCGAGTTGGAAGAGCTGCAGCAATTAGTGGACCAATATTATCAACTTGAAGCGTTGGACCCATCCAAACTGCCCATGCTCCAACGGCAAATCTGGGACGTGATGCAGCGCGCCAATTTGGACGATGACCTCTCAATTTTGGGGACACAGACACATGGCGACCACACGCATGAGTGGGATGACACGGAGACCGAGGATGGCACACCTGTGACCTTGGCGGAGATGTCAGGCAAGGACTTTGCACATCTCATGGAGGATTTGGATGGCTATTTGTGTGAGATTGGGACGATGCAGATTCGCGATGGACTGTACACGCTGGGGCATACATTGGCCGGTGAGCAGTTGGTCGATCTGCTCATTGCCTTGACGCGTTTACCCAATCTCGACATCCCATCGTTACGCGAAGCTGTTGCACAAGAAGCAGGCTTTGACCTAGATGCATTACTGGCGAACCCCGGAGCGAGACGGGGAGATGGGGAGATGGAAAGATGGGGAGATGGGGAGCTATTTACGAATGCGGACGTGATTGAGCAGGTGGATCAATTTTGTCGGAGCATTGTCGCAGGGCATTTGGGTGTTGCACTTTTGGGTGAGGTGGATGTCCCAGATGCATTAATGACTTCATCTGATGTTCAGGCGGTGTTGGCGTTTGTTGACAGTACGATTTTGCCGGGGCTGACCGATTCACGAGAGCAAGAGATTGCACAGATTTTGCAGGGGCTGGCAGGGCGTTATGTGCCTGCTGGTCCGAGTGGCGCACCGACGCGGGGGATGGCGCATATTTTACCGACGGGTCGCAACTTCTACGCGGTCGATCCACGCGGTATCCCCAACCAGACGGCGTGGCGTGTGGGGCAGGCGTTGGCGGATGAATTGCTGGCGAAGTATCTGCGTGAGGAGGGCGACTACCCTGAGCGTGTGGGTCTAAGCATTTGGGGAACCAGTGCGATGCGTACACATGGTGATGACTTGGCGCAGTGTTTTGCATTGCTGGGTGTGAGGCCAACCTATCAGCGTGAAAACCGTCGCATTACAGGTGTGGAGCCAATTCCACTGACCGAACTGGGGCGACCACGCATTGATGTGCTTATGCGCATTTCCGGTTTCTTCCGCGATGCCTTCCCACATCTGATTCAACTGCTGGATGACGCGGTGCAGATGATTGCAAATTTAAACGAGCCGTTGGACCAGAATTTTGTACGCAAGCATGTGCATGAGGACCTTGTGCAGGATGAGAACATGGATGAGCGTCAGGCCACCTACCGTATCTTTGGATCCAAGCCGGGCAGCTATGGGGCGGGCATCCTGCCGTTGATCGACAACCAGAACTGGCAAAATGAGCATGACTTTGCCGAAGCCTATGTCAACTGGGGCGGCTATGCCTACTCCGCCGATGAGTATGGCAGCGACCAACGGACGACCTTCCGTCATGTATTGGCGGGTGTACAGGTGGCGGTGAAAAATCAGGACAACCGTGAGCACGACATCTTTGACTCCGATGACTATCTGCAATATCACGGCGGTATGATCGCCTCCATCCGTGCGTTGAGCGGTGAGCAGCCGCGTCAGTTCTTTGGGGACAACGCCGACCCACAACGCGTGAGGGTGCGCGATTTGAAGGATGAGGCACGACGCGTCTTCCGCAGCCGCGTGGTTAACCCCAAATGGATCGAGTCGATTCAGCGACATGGCTACAAGGGCGGGCTGGAATTGGCGGCGACGGTCGATTATCTCTTTGGCTATGATGCGACGGCGGATGTGATGGCTGACTGGATGTATGAGCGCGTGGCCGAGGAGTATGTGCTGAATGAGACCATGCAGGAATTTTTGGAAGCATCCAACCCGTGGGCACGACAGGCCATCAGCGAGCGGTTGTTGGAGGCGGCAGAGCGCGGTATGTGGTCGGAGATTTCTGCCGAGATGCGTGGGCAGTTGATGGATGCAGTTTTGGGGTCGGAGATGGTGTTGGAGGGGCAGTTAGAGGTCGCTTAGGTCGGCGTCAATTTCGCACCTTTCAACGCCCCATAAAGTCCCTAGTTGAAACTAGAGGGATGTAAGGGCGGCTACAGCTAAAGCATAGCCATATTTGTGAATTAACAATAATTATGATACAATAATAGATATTGATAACGCTTATCTTAGTTCAAAGATGCACATATGGTAGAGATACGCAAAACATACAAATTCAAATTGTATCGTTCCCGAAAAACGAAATATCTGGATAATACAATAGATGTGGCTGGTATCAT
>JBCCFC010001184.1:0-4204 GCA_039029935.1 Chloroflexota bacterium | reverse complement strand
GGTCTCGGCAAGCTCGGCCTCCGGAGCGCCTTGGCGCACCACGGCCTCAGCTTCCGCCATGAAGCTGCTTTATGTGTGTAAGATTCTATCAGTGGTTTAAATCATTTATGCCAGCAATGAAGTATAATTGTTATGCTTATGCCGACAAAACAAACTGAGTTAAAATTTCAATTACTAGGAAAACCCTCTATTATTTGGGGTGAGAAAACGTTTGAGGGATGGGGGCCTGCCAAGTTAGAGGCGTTGGTCTATTATTTGGCCGTTGTCCAAGGGCCTGTGCCGCGTCGGGAATTAGCCAACCTCCTTTGGCCGGAGGCCAGAAAGGGCCTAGGACTCCGCTATCTAAGTCAGCAATTGGTGCGTCTTAGAAAGCATTTTGAGCCATTCCTGGCGATTACACCCGAAACGTTGTTTCTACAGACATCTCCCTTGGTGACAGTCGATCTCCATCAGTTGACAAAGTGCTTTCCCCATATGAAACAGTACCCTGCAAATGAGTCGTACCTTCGTCAAACCCTCGATTATTATCGAGGCCCCTTTTTGGATGGATTTCATGTCTTCAACAGCCCAGAGTTTACAAGCTGGATGGAAACCACCCGCGAAGAAGTAATGACACAGGTGATGGAAGCATTGCTGGTCATGGCGCAGACCGAAGCAGACAGGGGGGCACTGTTACAGGCGCATGATGATTTGGATCGACTATTGAGCATGATGCCTTGGCACGAGGCCGCGCACAGATTGAAGATGCTTCTCTTTGCCCGCCAGACACGCTATAGTGCTGCCATCGAACAATACCGCATCTGTCGCGTACGACTGGCCGAGGAGTTGGATGTGACACCTGACCCCGAAACAGAAGCACTCTTTGCGCGTATTCGGCAGGGTAAGATACATGAGACATGTGATGGCGTCAGTCACGAGAAACTGGATGGCGGGGAGATAGATGACGAGAGGAACATTGGTGCGATTAACCCCGTAGAGGTACGGGCTGATCAGGTTGAGGCAAATGACATCATACCTCATGAGGTCGTTCCTGATGATAGCAAGCAGAATGAAACCCATTGTGTTGCCCATCAAACGGTGACTTCATCCCCAAAGGAGGTCTCTCTCGACGACTATACATCCAACCCACACACCCCCAACCCACACACCCGACCTCATTATACGCCTGCGCCATTGCTACCCTTGCTAGGGCGGGACGGACTTATCAAGACAATCCGTCGCTATCTCCAGCGTACAGAACATAGATTAATTACATTGGTCGGTATGGGTGGAGCGGGCAAGACACACATCGCCTTGATGGTAGGACAAGATGTTCAGGATGGCTTGAACCGTGATGTGGGACTTTTTCGAGACGGTGTCTGTTTTGTGTCGCTTGCTGGTGTGACGCCAGCCGTCGAGCGCGCATATCATAATCAACAACCACATACATCATCTTGCCCAAATTCAGCATCTCACCCCAATTCAGCTTCTCAAACCATTGCTTCCGAGATGGCCGGTGTTCTGAATCTACCACCGGGTAGTCAAGACGATGTCCAAACGCAGGTGTTTCGCTATCTGCATAAACGCCAGATATTGCTGATCTTTGATAACTTTGAACATGTCCTGAGTGCCAAGTCGTTTCTGGTTTTGCTCATGCAAGAAGCCCCCGATTGTGTGCTGTTGGTGACCTCGCGTGTGCGTTTACGATTGCCAGGGGAGACAGTGCTGCATGTAGACCCGCTACCCATCCCCAGTGTGGCAAGCGTCGAGGACCAATTGGTGCGTGAACTCAACAACATCGACCCCTATGTCCAAAGCCCTGACCATCTATCCTCTACCTTACAAAGCGACTATGCCTGTATCCTGCTCTTCCTCGACCGTGCCCGTCGTCATAACCTGACCTTCGAGTTACATCGCACAGATTTTGCACAGATTCTTGATATCTGTCGCCTTACAGGTGGCTTACCGATTGCGCTAGAGATGGTGGCGGCGTGGACCGAGCATCTGACCTTGGCCGATATTGCGACACAACTTCGCCAAGACCGCACCCTGCTTGTCCAGGATGTCGCAGCCGAGGCGGTGAGTTCAGTTGATGCCACAGGAACACGGCGACACCAAACCATTGATGCACTGATTGAGCATTCATGGCGTCTATTGCAGCCGAACCAACAGCATCACCTGATGATGATGGCGCACTTTGCAGGGACATTTGACCGTCACGCGGCGACCAACATTGTTGGCCTCTCGCTACCGCAACTCAAGCAACTCACGGATACCTCACTTTTACAAGTCAAAACCATTGGGCGTTATGAGCTACACCCCTTGGTACAGTCCTTTCTGCGTGATCAATGGCATGTCCGCTATACAGAAACCTCGCCAGAGACAACGGCGTTCTGGCAAACGTATTGCACCTATTTTCTCACCGTTGTGGTGGATCATGCTGCCCGTTTGGATGGCGAAGGGGCGGTGGATGCGTTGACGCAATTACGTCGTGAGCAAGAGCATATCGACTTGGCATGGCGACAGACGCTCCACTACCACTGGCTTCCCCTGATCGAGATGGCGTTTGATGCGCTCACCCATTTTTATAGGCGTAGCGGTCTCTACCAAGAGGTATTTGCCTGTTGTCAACATCTAAATCAACTATTGGCGGGAATGCCTGCATCGAATTCTTTGGGACCATTGCTCGGAGCAGCGGTAGGCGATACGAAACGTTTGCGCGAGACACTCCAACTGCACAGTGGTGTTATACAGATGGAAACGCATCGACATCTTTCGCACCATACAGAAGGGTTAGCCATTGGCAAACAGTTACAGCCACTCATCACAACCCGAACGAGTTCAACACAAAATCCAGTGGAAGATGAGCGTGTCCGCACCCTAGAAATCCGCTATTATCTGAGCATGGCCTATCTGTCCATGCTGGCAAGTGAATTGGAAAAGATTCAGCAACATTGTCATCAAGTTCAGCTACGCCTCTCATCCCAATCGCCACTCCATTTGCATGGCCGTTATGAAATGATCATGGCCTTCTATACATCCTTCTATAACAGCGATTTGGAAGCGGGGTTGGCGCATGGCAACAAGGCGTTGGCGCATTATCGGCAAATCGGCAATCGCTGGGGCGAGGCTGAGATGCTCTTTGAGATGGGTGCATTGCTTGCCTCTTATCGCATGGGTGGAGAGAGGATGATGTACTATCTACAGGAATCGTTGCGTATCCGCCAACAGCTTCGACATCGTGTCGGCGAGGCTGAAACCTTGAGCGAGTTAGGGCGGATGCCAATGGGGACAACCTGTCTCCAGCGCATTGCCTATCTCAAAGCCGCCATCGAGATTCATGAAGAGTTGGGGCATGACTATCGCACATACTACACGCTGGTGCCGCTTGCATCAGAGTATATTGCTTTGGGACAATATGACCAAGCGCATCAATTGCTGACGCCATTGCTGACGAAGGATGTCACCCTTGCAGACTCCAATCTGTGCTATATGATGATGGGCAACCTGAGCTTGGTGGCCTCGCTACAAAAGCACCCTGATCATGCGTATGACCTCGCCCGGAAGATGTTGACTTTCCATGACCAAGTCGCACAACATCAACACGCATTTGGCTACATGGTTCTGGGGTACGCCTGCATGGGGCGGGGTGCGTTGACAGAGGCCAAACATGCCTTTGAACAGGCACACCGTTACACGCAGGAGCAAAGGCGTGAGTTACTCGAAGTCGCACCACGCACAGGGTTGGCACATGTTGCCTACCTGCAAGATCAAGATGCACAACGCTCAACCAATGGTATCAAGGAGCGTCCTAGAGGCCGTTTCTCTGGTATCCTGTCACAGCAGAGTACCTCAGAGCATTTAGCGACGGCCTTGGCCGAGGTTGAGTGGCTCTATGTCCGATTGGATGTGGATAGTCAATACCAATATGTGTGCGAACATTTCTGGCCCCATTGGGCCTGTTATCAGGTCTTCCGTGCGGTCAATGATGCTCGTGCCGATGAGCTTCTCACCCGCAGCTACGCCGAACTACGCCAGCGGGCGGATGAAATTATGGACCCCGTGTTGCGGGCTTCATTTCTGGAGAGTGTGGCTGTGAACCGGATGATTGTGGCGGAAGTTCACCGTGACAAATCTTGAAGTCAAAAAGCTTTCAGCGAATCAGCCGTGAGCATTCAGCCAGAATCTGAATGCTCACGGCTGATTCGCTGAAAGCTTTTTGACT
>JBCCFC010001183.1:0-4213 GCA_039029935.1 Chloroflexota bacterium | reverse complement strand
GTTGGCCGTTCTACTGGCTGCCGTTGGGGTGTGGCTGGGTTTTCCACTGGCCGACCCCATCATCGGCTTCTTAATCGGCATCGCCATCGTCTTTGTCACATGGGATGCCTCAGTCGCGGTTTTCTATCGGTTGATGGATGCAGTTGAGCCGGAACTCATCGACAAAGCTGAGGCTATTGCTACCAAACAAACGGGCATCCAAGAAACACGTCGTATCCGGATGCGTTGGGTCGGGCATGAGCTACACGCCGAAGTCACAATTGCGGTTGAGCCGACCTTGACGGTTGAACAGAGTCACGCCATTGCCGAGCAGCTACGCCACGCCCTTTTTCATGGCATCGACTTCCTCGCCCAGATTGTGGTTCACACTGACCCTTGGTCTGCCGAGCCAGGACATTTTCACGCGGAGACGATGCATCATGAGCGCGTTCCGGAGCCAATCGGGGTGTGAAGATGGTGGTCGGTAGGGCGGTAGGTCAGTGGGTCGGTAGGTCAGTGGGTCGGTAGGTCGGTAGGTCAGTAGGTCGGTAGTTCAGTAGGTCGGTAGGTCAGTAGGTCGGTAGTTCAGTAGGTCGGTTAGCTGGCGTACCGATTACTGACGTACTGATTACTGACGTACTGATTACTGACGTACTGATTACTGACGTACTGATTACTGACGTACCGATTACTGACGTACCGATGACTGATCGACCGACAACGACCCTACAAACGCATTCAGATCAGGGTTGTCTGGGTTGGCATTCAACGCCCCTTGGATGAGCGCGCCCAGCTTGCCTGTACTCTCGGCCCATGTGATGAGGCTGAATACTTTGTCTGTATATGTGTCACCGCCTGTAATTTCTTCTAGAGTTTGATCAAGCTCAATCCGAACCATCCGCTGCAATCTTGCTTCGTTAAATGCACGTTTCAACGCCTGCTCCAATGCGCCAACTTGCGGGCCTGTTAGTTTTGTCAACGATTGGATTGCTTCTGTATTGACCCCCGTATTGACTTGTGGCGATGGGCTGGTTGCTTGTGATGGATCGGGTGGGTTTGCAGTAACAGATTCTTGCGATATATCGTTCGATTTATTGGTGCCCCTTGCTATGTCTTTTTCCAATGCCGTTTCTTTCAATGTCATTTCCCATGCTTGTAAGTCTGCAATTAAGCCACGTTGATTGGGATAGTCATCTTGCAGAATGTCCACCATGTTGCCGATTTTGCCCTGCGACTTTGCCTCGTCCAATACCGCCTGCCAGACTTCATCTGGTGCGCCATTAAAGTTGATACCACTTGTTTTAAGTTCGGAATCAACGGTAAACATGTAGATTCTGGACTCACTTGTATAAATTGCAGCTAGGTCACTGCGTATCTTGCGGATAGATGTCATATAGCTCACTCATTTCTCTAATAATGCCGTACACTGTTCCTGCAACTCAGGTGTGTGTACGCCCTCATAGCCACCCACAATTGCCTGTGTATTCACACAATAGGCAATATCGCTGCGGCCAATATCGATCAACCAGCCATACTCATGGATATAGTCTGGCCGACCATATTGGATACACCGTTTCCAATAGTCATCACCCTTGTCCGTGTCTCCCGCTTGCTCATAGGCATAGGCCAAAAAGCAATTGTTCATACCGCCCTCCTCTGTGTTGTCTGCCAGTTCGTCTTTCCATTGCATGGCGGTTTCGAGTGGAACAAGCGCATCCTTATATCGTTCCTGCGCAATCAGAGACCAACCAAGGTTACGATATACTTGGTAGCGTTGATCTGCACTAATATTATCCTGTGTCTCTGCACGTTGTAAGGCCATGAGCAGATACGCCTCGGCCAACACAATGTGAGACTCATCTGAGCCTCGGGCTTGGCGATTAATCGCAACCCGTCCTAAATTGGTGAGACTTGAGACATAACCAAGGTCTGCGCCGATAGAATATTGATTGAACGCATTATTTAAATCGCCTTCTGATTCATAGACTTGACCCAAAGAATCATGCACATCGATATGTCTTGGATTTACCTCCAGTGCTTGGGTATAAGCAAGCTTGGCATAGTTTAGATATCCATTCTCATACTCGCGTTGCCCATGAAGAAAAAAACGATCATCTATTGTCTCGTTGGTATAGATGACAGCGGCAAGCAGGATGAGTGCTATGCCAAAGGTTGCCTCTGCTTGAAACCGCGTTGGAATGTTGAGGTTGGTTAAAATTTGCTGCACCTTTGCGTGTCCATTGGCCGTTAATGCACCCCCGCCGACAATGGCTAACCCGGCCACTTGAATAATGGTCGATAAAGCGGTTGCCACATCAGCGTCTCCAGTCGCAAACGCGGTGTAGATGTTGTACATAAAGCTGGCAGCCAAGGCAACTGCACCAGCGGTGAGCGCATTCCACACCCAGTCAAAGCGGTCCCACGCATCTGTTTGTGTTTCCACTTCAAATGCCCACCACCAATAGGTATCTGGATGATTGAACATACCTCGGAATGTGACTAAATCAATATTATCAGCAATTGTAAGACTCATCGCACGCAGACGGTCGTCTAATGTCGCAAGCGATAGGACATCTTGCCCCATTTGAGGGTGTTTAATATCTTGGCTTGTTGTTTGATATTGATTTGATTCGAGCAATGTTTGTAGCGCATCTCGTGCCAATAGAACTTCCATCATCAGTGTACTATTGGGTGGGTCGGCTGTGCTTTCAGTAATCTTAAGCAGTTGCTCATATCGCATCAGTGCATTACTAAATGTGTTTGTATCTGGATTTTTTTTTCCTTCCGTCGTATCTCTGGCAACATCAGACATATGTCTTGACCTTTCGTTTATGTAGTAGATGGATAGTCTTTGACAGACTGTGGTTCGTTGAATCAGCTCATTCTGGACATCAATCCTCTATGGCATTAAGATAGAGAGCATGGCTTATTTCAAAGGGACAAACAACACATCGAAGGACTATACATGACCTATCTTCGCAGACAGTTCAGCTTTATGCAAGGAAACATTCTCGTCCTCTCCATTACAGGTATTTTGGGCAACTTTAGTCGAGCGGCTGTCTTTCCGTATGCCTCACTCTATATATTAGCACTGGGTGGTAATGCCGAACAAATTGGGTTTGTGAATGCGCTTGCTCCATTGACAGGACTCCTCTTCTTTCCTATTGCTGGCTACATCGCCGACCACTTTGGTCGAGTACGCATTATTGTCCTATCCGCACTCCTCTCCGGCGCAGTGACAGGTATCTTTGTTATCGCGCCGACATGGGAAGTCATCGCTATTGCCAGCCTCTTTCGGGCGGTGGCTGCACTCCAGTTTCCTGCCTCTTCAGCCATCATTGCGGATTCGCTGGCCCCTGAAGATCGCGGGCGAGGCATTGGCACAATGAATATGGTTTCAAATATTCTCTCTATCTTCGCCCCCTTACTTGGCGGGCTGGTGGTCGAATATTATGGCGATAATTTGGGCTTACGAATTCTATATGCCATGATGATGACGCTCTATATGCTCTCTGCATGGCTACAATTGCGTTTCTTGCAAGAAACAAAACAGGTTGAGCAAGATGATGCAACAAGCGCAACGCACGCACAGAGATTTCAATGGGTACAAATACCCACTATCCTCAAGCAGGCATATCGCGATATTTTTGCGGTCATCGGCTCCTTATCAACCCCGCTACGGGCCTTGACTGGTGTAATCGTTCTCAGTTTTATGGTCAATGGTGTCATCAGCCCCTTTTGGGTTGTCTATGCCATTGAGGAAATAGGTCTAACATCGGCTTCATGGGGGCTGATTCTCCTTCTTGAGACACTAATCCGGACAGTCGCTTTTCTACCTGTCGGCATGTTGGTAGATCGTTGGGGGCGCACCACTATCTTAGCCGGAACCCTAATCGTTGCGCTATGTATTCTACCACTCTTTATCTTTGCCACAGGTTTCTACTCGGCCTTAGCCATTCGTTTGGTAGCAGGGGTACTTTACGCAGCGGGTATTCCGTCGACGACGGCACTAATGGCAGACTTAGTACCCCGTGAAAATCGAGGGCGAGTGATGGCTTCCATTGGGCAGGGTGGTATCATGTTGGGTGCGGCTGGCGGCGGGACAGGTGGCCCGGCTACAGGGTTTGTCATCACCATTCCGCTGATGTGTTCATTTCTCTTGGGTGGCTATTTATACAAATGGAATCCTGTTTATCCTTGGTATTTTGCTGCAATTGCCTTATTTGTATCCATT
>JBCCFC010001182.1:0-4219 GCA_039029935.1 Chloroflexota bacterium | reverse complement strand
GGGGGCGGGTCCTGATTTTTTGTTATAGAATTTTTTTTTTTACATCATTTTTGTCCCTTTTTTTTAAAAATTCTGATTTTTTTAAAACCTTTGGGACCAATCTAATGCGAGCAAGATATGATAGGACCAGAAATTTATGAGTGATGAACGGTTTGAGTGGTTGGAAATTCCCGAAGATTTGGACACGCCACAGGAAGAGGACGAACGCGCACCGACAACGGTGATGGGGAAACGCTGTCCCGATTGCAACTGGCTGGATGAAGAGACCAGTACGCGTTGTTTCCGCTGTGGCTATCGTTATAATGTGGACCACGACATGACTAAGCAGATTGCCGAGTTAGGGGTCA
Source organism: Chloroflexota bacterium (assembly GCA_039029935.1). Lineage (GTDB taxonomy): Bacteria > Chloroflexota > Anaerolineae > Caldilineales > Caldilineaceae. The sequence continues at coordinate 3,872 of JBCCFC010001182.1, read as the reverse complement.
CGTTGCCACCGCGCGTGATTGAAACACCACAAAACTTGATGAACTTCTTCCGCACACATGGCCGAACACGCCCGCCAGAGCCGCTGGGCATTTACAACCTACGCACCCAAGCCGAGGCTTTGCGGTTGAGTCGTGGATTTGACCATCTCATCTGCCTTGATGATATTCGTGTCGAACACTATGATCACCAGATCGAAACGGCACTACGTGCATTGGACCAGATGCGTGGGCGGGCGTTGTTGGCCGATGAGGTGGGGCTGGGCAAGACGATTGAGGCGGGCATTATCATGAAGGAGTTGGTGCTACGGGGTCTTGTACAGACAATTTTGGTGCTGACACCTGCATCACTGACCGAGCAGTGGCGTGAGGAATTAGACGAGAAATTTGGCGAGCAGTTCACCGTCTTCACCAAACCCGGTGAATGGCAGGCGGCACAGGATGCCGATTATGGTCGCTGGATTACGAGCATCGACCGTGCCAAACTCAAGAATCATCGCGATAATATTCTGGCACGTGAATATGACCTTGTGATTGTCGATGAAGCACACAAACTCAAGAATCGCAGTACATTGGCGTGGAAATTTGTCAACCAACTCCGCAAACGCTATGTGTTGATGTTGACAGCCACGCCCGTACAAAATGATCTGCTAGAATTATATAGCCTAATCACGATCCTATCACCAGGGCAGCTTGGTACAGTACGCGCCTTCCGACGTCACTATCTCCAGAGCAGCGACAAACGCCAGCCAAAAAACTCAGAGATGTTACGGCGGTTGCTCAATGATGTCATGATTCGCAACCGTCGAAGCCATGCGGACATCAAATTCCCCAAACGCCGCGCTGCCGTCTATCACCTGACCTTGAGCGAGCAAGAGTGGTTGCTCTATGCTGATGTCACCGACTATATTCGCCGTCGTTTCCAGAGCGTGGACAGTGATAAGTCGTTGCGGCTCACCTTGGTGACATTGCAGCGCGAACTGAGCAGCAGTCCACAGGCGGTGGCCCACACCCTGCGCAAGATGGTGCAGGACCCCGCTCATGGCCCATCGACCATTACAGAGTTACGCAATTTCCTCAACTTGGCCGAGTCGATTGAGGTAGGGCGTAAGTTGGTGGCAGTCGAGGAGATTCTGGAGCGTTATCCAGGCAAGTTCCTCATCTTCACCGAATATCGCCAGACGCTGGAGACAATTGTCAACTATTTGCAGAGCCAAGACATCAGTGCGGTTGGTTTTCACGGTGGCATGGACATCAACCAAAAAGAGGCGGCGGTTGCGGGCTTTAAGGATGACATTCGTGTGATGGTCAGCACGGAGAGTGGTGCGGAAGGGCGTAACCTGCAATTCTGTCATCAGCTCATCAACTATGACCTGCCTTGGAATCCCATGCGCGTTGAGCAACGTATCGGGCGCTTGCATCGGCTGGGGCAAAAGAACGATGTCATCATCTTTAACTTAAGCTGCAATGAGACCATCGAGGCGCATGTTATTACGCTGTTGGCGAGCAAAATACGTATGTTTGAGTTGGTCATCGGTGAATTGGACATGATTTTGGGCAACATTGATGGGGCTAAGTCGTTTGAGGATTTGATTCGCGAGGCGTGGTCCTCCAGTGAGAGCGATGATGATATGGGTGAGCGTTTTGAGGAAATCGGCAACCTGATTGAGGATGCGCGGGGCAAATATGACCAGATTCGCGATGCCAACAAAATTTTGGATGATCAGGTGAATTTATGAGTAACCGACAACGTACCTATCGCACCCGCGCTGTCATTCTTCGTCGTCGGGATTACCGTGATGCGGACCGTATCCTCAAGATATTCACGCCGCGGTTGGGCAATATCGAAGTCATCGCCAAAGGCATTCGCAAAACCAAGAACACTAAGGCAGGCCATCTCGAACTTTTCACCCACACATCGCTGCTGATTGCCAATGCACGCACGTGGGATGTCGTATCCGAAGCGGTGACGGTGGAGAGTTTCAAATACCTGCGCCAAGATTTGGATGCCATCGGCTATGCCAGCTATGTCAGCGAGTTGATTGACAAGTTTAGCGAGGCTGAGGATGAAAATGAGCCGATGTGGGATTTGTTTCTCCATGCCCTGCGTATGTTGGATGTGGGGGTCCAGATTCCATCGCAGAGCAACCCACAGGTACTACTCCGCTGGTTTGAACTACATCTACTAAGCATTTCTGGATTCCAACCACAATTTTTTTACTGCCTCAGATGTGGCAATGAGATTCAGCCAGTCTCTAACTTTTTGAGTATGTTAGAGGGAGGCATTTTCTGTGCCGATTGTGGTCAGGGGCATGAACATGTTGAGTTAATTCGACCGGAGATACTACGCGTCTTGCGATTTCTCCAGCGAAGCGGGTGGCAAGAAGTAGAGGCATTACAAGTGCGTCCCGACATCATGCGTCGAGTAGAAAATATTTTATACCGCTATATATTGACAATTTTAGAGCGGCGTCTGCGTTCGACCGAATTTTTACGGAAACTGGCTGCCCAACGTGGGCAATAGCCCTTTGTAAATAGAAAGGAGTTGGATACCCAATGAGTACACAACAAATGGACACAGCTACCAATCTTGTGACAAAAACTTCTCCCAAAGATTCTCATAACGGGCATACCAAGGAGGGTCATTCTTCCAATGGATCAAAGATCGAGAACAAAATACCACCTGTCTACTGGCAAATCGCGCCTACCAGCACCAATGGTCATTCGCCACATGATACAACGCCACGAGGCTATGTGTCTCTGCCAGACTATGAAGATGAGCTGATTCCATTGCATGAACTACCAAACAAACCTTGGTGGCCCGGCGACCTGCCAGACCATACACAATTACCAGATTCGGATGATGAGATGAAGAACTACATTGAACACCCACAGAGCATTTTGATTACCACGTCCATTCGACCTGTGTTAGAGCGTGTCTATGGACAACGCTACAAAATTGGTCAGGACACAGGCATATACTGGCGTTGGCAACTGGGGACAGACCCATTGGAAGGCAAGCGCGCACCCGATTGGTTCTATATTCCTGATACTGATCCATTTCTAACACGCTCACACGTCCTCTGGCGAGAACGGGTTCCTCCGTATCTTCTCATTGAGTTTGTGTCGGGGACGGGACGTGAGGAGCGTGACAATACACAACGAACGGGCAAATTTTGGGTATACGAAACCGTGATTCAGCCACAATATTACGCCATTTATGAAGAGCATGAGGCGAATATTGAATTGTACGAATTGGTCAACGGGCAATTCCAGCAAATCGCTGCTAACAACAGAGGCCATTACCCGATTCCATCGCTGGATATCGAGTTGGGTCTGTGGCATGGCACATATAGCAACCATACAACAGATTGGTTACGCATTTGGGACAGTGATGGCACGTTACTCTTGAGTGGCGAAGAGCGCGCTGAAGTTGAACGCCGGGAACGTGAGTTAGCTGACCAACGCGCTGAGGCTGAACGACGTGAACGTGAATTGGCTGACCAACGCGCTGAGGCTGAACGACGTGAACGCGAGTTGGCCGAACAGCGCGCAACTACCGCAGAAGATGAGGTGGCCCGTTTACAGGCTCTATTAAAACAACATGGCATATCACTATAGTGGAAATACAACTATGCATATACGCGAATATCAAGAATGGCTACAGGCATGGGACAAAGCTCGTGATTGGGATCGGGTGCTGCCCAGCCATACATTACTCCACGCACTCGAAGAACTAGGCGAAGTGAGCAAACTGGTCCAAAAGCTAGAAGGCTATCGAGAGCTAGACCCCACCGAAGTCGAAACCGTCAAATCCGAATTGGCCCTAGAATTTAGTGATCTCCAAGTGATGCTGTTCAAGGTCGCCTATCTCT
>JBCCFC010001181.1:0-4223 GCA_039029935.1 Chloroflexota bacterium | reverse complement strand
TATACTTTTCTTACTCCTTAGCAATTTATTTGAGAGGTACAGATGAATTTTGTTGCTCGTGAAATGGAACTAAATCTATTAGATGATCTACATAGGCGACCTAGCGCGCAATTTCTCATTGTCTATGGACGGCGACGTATCGGCAAGACACGTCTCCTCAACGAATGGGCCGAACGGCTATCAGGTCGTTATCTCTACTGGGGTGCAACACAAACTTCCAGAGTGAATCAATTACGCCGCTTTTCACAGGCATTATGGCAATTTATGAACCCAGACGCCGCCATCGACCCAGCATTTAGCTATGCATCTTGGGATGCTGCGTTTGCAGAAGTGAAGCGGCTGGCACAAGAAGAACGGTTGGTGTTGATATTGGATGAGTTCACCTATGTCATGCAGGCAGACCCAGAAGTCCTTCGTACTCGCTGGCTCAAATACATGTGCAATGATGAATGCATGCCATTCGGACTATCGTCCAGCACTCAGGCAGGGTGCCTAAGCTACGGTATTGCACATATACTCACGCTTGGCTGTACCAGTGATATCAAGCCGTTTTCATACTGACTCTCATATCGGTTCCAGTGTAACATAATCCACGAGAACCATCCAGAATGAAATCGCTAAATAGCAGACGGGTGGGGTTTCATCGCTCGCTTGGAGCCTATCATCACTTGATAGCCGATAATGGCAAGGAAAATAAGCCACATGACCCCGTTTTCCAATAAATTGATTGGAATCCCTGATGAGGCTTCACCGACCGAATCAGATAACGAGCCACCATAAGAAGATGCTGTCAAGTAAGCAACCAAAAAGCCTGTGTTAAACCCCAGTCCAATCAGTGCCGCAATGGTTGTTTCGTTCTTGAACCACAGCAGATAGAGTGCGATAATCCCCGTTGTCGCCGTAAAGACTAAAAACCAGACAAGATGTACTCTGGAGTGAGGTGCCCATGCTGGGTTGAGAAGGTGACTGTGGCCGATATCTGCACTCGCTGGCACATAGACGTAATAGATGGTGAGCAGTGTTACGATGGCTTTGGTGATGATATTTGTATTCATGTTTGTCCTCCTTGTTAGCTTCCTGTAACAGTCACACGGCACAGTACGGTGTTGTTGGTTTCCAAGTCCGGTCCCCAAATGATGTCAGCACTGCCATCCCAGCTAATGTCATCATAGCCATCTTTGGGACCAACCGCACTCGCCGAATGAACCGTTGTAGCCGTCCAACCGCTATCATCAAAGTTAACTGTTTGCCAGCCATCTGGCTCACCCAAGTCGGTAAAGTCACACGGAGCAGTTCCGGCAACCGGATTTGATTCATCTTCACAGGATTTGTCGAGTGGTGCTTCATGGATGACCATACATGCCCAATCCGCATTGGAGACAGCCACCACATCGCCTGAACCAGTGTCAGTCAACTGCATGATAAACCCACCATCGCCCATCTGTTGGTTGCGTGCACCAATATACTCCAAGCCCGTATCGTTTTCCTTAAAATCCTTGAGGATAAAGTTTAAATGCAGCGGATAATCAGCATCAAAGGTGACGGATTCGGCGTTGAACGACCGCTCGGTGGTGATTGAAACCGAATCCTCCACGATCAACGTATCCCCCAGATAGGCCGCAAACCAATTATCCGCCCACGCCTCCATCTTGAACGTCATCACCCCCTCAGTGTCGGCAGTCGTTGTGGTCGTTGACGAGCCTGACCCACCACTGCTCGCGCCACCACACCCAACAAGTAATAACAATAATACCGTCCCTACCACAAGATTTATTTGATATTTCTTCATGATTGTTTTTCCTTTATTATTTCTCCTGTCAAATTTTGTTTAGATTTAGCAGTATGAGGACTCATACACTTATTGATAAGTCCTCATACTGCCAAATTAACTATTATGGCGTTGTCCATGATTCCACATAGCGGGTCAGATGCCTATGCAGGGTACCGATGACCCTATGACGAAGCCTTGAGCAACGCCTCTATTGTAGCCCGATTCAGGGGGTCTGTCATCAGCCCTGCGATATATTTATGCCCCACCCATATACCTCTTGAAACTACCTCTTAAGGCTACCCTCTATATAGCCGTTTGACCCATATCCTAATCCCCATCTTTGTGCTATGCTTATGGGATGAATAAGAATGATACTATGCAAGAGCCATTAGATTCGACCAGCCATCGCTATCGACTGCTGGCAACGGTCCTCTATTTAGGTGCGTTGATTGTCGCAACATCAGATTGGATACTCGACCGCCCCGGGGATGCTGATCTCATCACAAGTTTTGCCTTTGCAGAGTTTGTGGTGTTTGTCGTGGTGACAATCATTCTCTTTCGGCTGGACTTATACACGGTCAACCGTTATCAGCTAAAGCTCCCCAAACGGACCAATACTATCCATCTTGGTGTGCGCATCCTTCTAATCGTTCTGGCCTTTGCCAGCATCGTAGGATTGAGTCAAATCATCTTTTTACACTTGGCGTTGACTCTCTATGCCTACCTGACGATGGGGCGTACCACTGGTGTAAGTATTGCTATGATCAGCCTTATGGCTCTCTGTGTGCGTCTTGCCTTTGGGCCAAAAGGCGATTTCATTTCGGTTGACGATCTCGAGCGCATCTTTTTTTATGCTGCGGTGACGATTTTTGCCTTGGTACTGGGTGACATTATCCGCAGAGAAGCGGCCAGTCATGCGCAGACGCAGACATTAATCCACAACTTGGCAGACACCAATCAACAGCTAGAAGCGTCGATGGAACAGGTCGCGGAGTTGGCCGCAACCGAAGAACGCAACCGTCTGGCGCGTGATATTCACGACAGTCTAGGGCATTACTTGGCAGCCATCAATGTACAGTTAGAAATGGTGATTAAGCTCTATGATCGACAGCCTGCAATGGCAAAGGATGCTGCCATTCAAGCCAAAGCGGCAACACAGGCTGCCCTCAGCGATGTACGCGAATCGGTGCGTTCGCTGCGTGATGGTGGCGAACGCTTTGTGCTACAATCGGCATTGGAGACGTTAATTGCCCAAGTCGAAGGTGGGACATTGCAGGTTGACTGGCAGATCAATGGTGATGAGTTGCGTTGTCCGCAAAAGATATTGATGACGCTCTATCGCGCTACACAGGAGGGGCTGACCAACGTGGTTAAACATGCGTCAGCGACTGAAGTTAGGCTGGCGATTGACATTGCGGCTGAACAGGTTTACTTTGTGATGCAAGACAACGGTGTGGGTTTGAATGATGTGGTATCGAGCGGTCGTAGTGAAGGCTTTGGATTACAGGGGATTCGTGAGCGGGTTGCCTTGGTGCAGGGAACGATGTCAATTGAAGGCAAGTCAGGCGAAGGGACAACGTTGTCGTTGATGATTCCCTACGAGGTCTCCTAGATTGGACCAATCATCCTGTCTCGAACCTGTCTTGACCACCTATCGCTTTTATTCGTGTACTCTAACAAATCAATTATGGATACTCAACAAACAATTAACGTCATGGTTGTCGATGACCAACGTCTGTTACGTGATGGTCTTGCCACTTTGCTGGCTTTGGAACCAGATATCGATATCGTTGGCCGCGCCGAAAATGGCAAAGAAGCCACTGCACTTGCCACAGACCTAAAGCCAAATCTGATTTTGATGGATGTGCGGATGCCTGTAATGAATGGTATCGACGCCACCACAGAAATTCGACGCCTGTTACCCGATTGCCAAATCCTGATGCTCACGACCTTTGATGATGAAGAGTATGTGGTTCAGTCCTTGCAGGCAGGGGCCTGTGGTTATCTGCTCAAAGATATTCCTTCCGAAGACCTGGCACAGGCAATTCGACTGGCTGATGCGGGGATCTATCAACTTGATCCTGGTGTTGCAGGTACATTGGTGGGGGCTCTTGGGCTATCTCAACCCACAGACACAACCCCGCCGGCGATCTCTATTGCTGAAATTCCCTTGACCCCGCGCGAGATTGATGTGTTGAAATTACTCGGTCAGGGCGCAACCAACCGTGAAATTGCCACTGATTTGATTGTGAGTGAAGGAACCGTGAAGAAGCATATCTCCAGTATCCTGCAAACGTTGCATTTGCGGGATCGAACCCAAGCGGCTATTTATGCGATTAAGCATGGGCTTGCATAGGTATATGGTGTCGTTTTTTGTTATTACACCATCTAAACAAGACGTAAAGTGGAGGTGGGGGGGGGGGGTATAGTGTATATGACTAGGTTTGCGGGT
>JBCCFC010001180.1:0-4225 GCA_039029935.1 Chloroflexota bacterium | reverse complement strand
TAAAGACGATTGTGTTAGCACAGACACCCCGAAAGGGGTGTCTGTCACCAATCTTATGCGGAATTCGCTTCCATATAAAACTATGGAACGCTATATTTCTAGAGACTGGTTACAATACCTACTTCAAATTAAGTTTAGGAGAAGAGCATGAAACGAAGCATTTGGACGATACTTTTGGTGCTTGTTCTGAGTGCAATGCTTGTTGCTTGTGGTGCGCCAGCAGCCGACACAGGTGCGGCCAGTGACGCTGATACTTCTGAGGAAGCGGCCCCAAAGGGCGCAGAAGAAGAAGCTGACTCAGAAGAAGCTGACCCAGAAGAAACAGAGGCAACAGACTCAACGGAGATTAGTGAAATCGCCAATGAAGCTGGTGAAGAGTTGGAAGTGGTCGTGATTGAGGGATATACGCCCGAAGGAACGCTAGAAATTGGTCATAGTGTCAACCATATCACGTGGGACCCACACAAAGATCAGCGCACCATCTCATTGCAATACTTGAACTTGGTCTATGAAGGCTTGCTCCGTGAGACAACCGATGGCCGTGCATTTATTCCTGAATTGGCGATTGGTTGGGAAGAGGACGAAACGGGTGTGACCTTTACGCTGCGTGAAGGTGTCACTTTCCATGATGGCACACCATTCAATGCGGATGCCGTTGTTGCCAACTTCGACCGTTTGAAGGCTGATGGACACAATGTCAACAAAGGGTTCATGAGCAGTGTTGAGTCGGCGGAAGCCATTGATGAGATGACCGTGCGTTATAACTATAGCGCGTTTGATGGCACGATATTGCTGACACTCTCTCGCTTTGCGGGCAAGATGATTTCTCCCGCAGCGTTTGACACAGTAAACGAGAATAATCCAGTTGGTACGGGTCCATATATCTACAATGCAGAGGAATCGACACCGGACAATAGCTTCAAGGTCTATGACTTCAATCCAAACTACTGGAACAACAATGCGCAGCCTGTCGCCCGTGTTGAGCTTTCTCATGTCACGGACGGTGCGACACGGGTCAATACCTTAAGGGCTGGTGAGTTCCACACCGCGGGCGTGAGTGCAATTCCTGTCATGAAGCAGTTGGAGGACGAGGGATACATCATTTCGACACAGCCAGCCGTCGGTTGGAGCGCGCATATTCTGGACCGCACTGGCTCAATTGTACCTGAGTTGGCCGATGAGCGCGTACGCCAAGCGATGAGCTATGCACTGAACAGAGAAGCCTATTGGCAGGTTGTCAATCCAGGTGAACCCACTACGCAACACGCCATGCCGGGAGGCTATGCCTTTAGCGAAGACATTGAAGACCTGAACTTTGATATGGAAAAGGCTCTGGCGTTGATGGAAGAGGCAGGCAACCCAACCTTTACGATTGATGTGCCCTCCTATGGTGCGTTCAACGCTCGCAATGCATTCTTGGCAAGCTCCTGGGAGCCATTGGGCATTTCGCTCAACCTGATTGAAGTAAGCAACATCTTTGCAGGTTGTACACAGGCACAGGGTGACTTCCCCATTGGTATCTGCCCAATCAACGAACGCCACATCAAGCACTTTGTGGAAAATCGTCTCTTGGAAGGTGGCTTCCTCAATCCATTTGGTCATGTGGATGAAGACATCAACGCGCTCTACGAGCAAGCAGCACCATTGCCACTGGACGAAGCTGAACCACTGTATGCCGAGATCGCCAAGCTCTCTGCGGAACGCGGCTATATCCTGCATCTTGGCTGGGCCGCTGTGCCAGTGGCCTATGATCCAGAGCGCATCTCTGGTGTTGACGTGCGCTTCATCTATCCGGGTACGTACTATGCTGGTGATGTTGAATTGCTGGATTAAGATAGCAACGGCCTGAGTTTAGGGCGTTCATATTATAACAGACAACTCAAGACTCTGTTATAAAAAGTCCGACTTTTATCGAACTTGTTGGTTTCTGCCACAGGCGAGAAGTCGGACTTTTGTGATCATTCCGCCAGATAGTTCTCTTTATGATTCGCGTTTGTACGCTGGGTTATCCGGCGTATGAAGTAGCGTACGCTCATACTTTGGCAGCTCATCATTCATAGTCAGCCACGGCAGTTTGCTCTGATAGTTGACATGAAAGGTCGGTTCAAACACCCCTGGGTCTTCCAACGAAGCGGCGTAAAGATGCATCCCGCCTGGATAGTGCGCTGCCTCAAACCCCATCGGTGAGCCGCAAGTCTCGCAGAAATGTCTTTGGACACCTTTGGAGCTATTGATGGTTTTCGGGGGCTGTCCCACCCATTTGAAGTTGCTAAGGCCATTCCACAAAATAAATTACCCATTGAATCGCGGAATTAGCATTCTCTAATGCGGGTTTTACACGAGGTCACCAGCGTTAGAGAACGCTTACTCCGCGGGTAATAACTTCTGTGGATTCGCCTAACGGGAACGCCAAGCCATGCGACAACGGGGGCGGCACAATTGCGGCGACAATCGTCACAATGGCAATAGCAAGCCCATGAAATCTCGCCTTCGAATGCCCAAGCTGTTTTTTTACATAGACAATGACCGCGTGTTGTCATTAACTATCCTCTATTTGTCGGTGAGTCGGTGTTCAGTAGGCGGGGTAGGTCGGTAGGGCGGTACGCGAGTACTGACCTACCGAATACTGACCTACCGACCTACCCCGCCTACTCCGCAATAATTATTTTTGTGGATTAGCCTAACCTACCAAATCACCATAGACTCTTTAAACAACTGCGCCAGATCATCTGCACTTGCTGGGCGTGGAGAGAGTTTCGTCAGGCGATGTTGCGGCAAGGTCGCTTCCACAAATGCGGGAATGTCATCCTCGGTGTAGCCAATCGCGCTTAACCCGTTGGGTACACCCGTCTGCTGCATGATCTTTATCATGGCATTTGCCAAAATTTCGCCTGCATCTTCTGGCGCAGCCCCTTCGGTATCCCCACCCAACAGTTTGGCCGCATGAAGGTGTATCTCTGGGTCGGCTGGGGCCGTAAAACGGAAGACCGCTGGCGCACTCATGATCACAGACATGCCGTGCGGAATAATCGGGTGATCTTCGGGGTAGCCTGGTGGGATATAGCCGCGTACCATGCCCGAAATTGGGTAAGACATACCATGTGGCAGATGACACCCCGCGTTGCCAAAACCTACGCCTGCAATCGACGCGGCCAGCAACATCTCGCCGCGAGCCTCGTCGTCTTCTGGATCGTTAAAGGCGCGGACAATATTCTGCGAAACCATTTCAATCGCACGTGACGCCCACACATGCGAGATAGGATTTGCACCCTGATAAGAGGGCCGATAGATTGGACTTGCTGCTGCGGGACGCGAGTTGTAGGGCAGCGCGGTGATTGATTCCACCGCGTGACAGACAACGTCTAATCCGCAGGCCGCAACCGCCATTTTGGGCAACGTGACCGTGTTGTTGGGATCGATAATTCCAATTTGTGGGCGCAATCTGCGATGAGAGATACCTGTTTTGGCCTTCATCTCTAGCAGGTCAAAGACCGCCACGCCCGTCGTTTCGCTGCCTGTTCCAGCTGTGGTGGGGATACCAATCATGGGCTTGAGTGGTCCTGGTACGGGGGTCCCCCCACCAATGGGAGCGTTCACGTACGTTAGCAGATCGGCGGGATAGGTGCTGTAGAGATTGGCGACTTTGGCTGTGTCCAGAGAGGAACCGCCACCCACGCCGACGTAGCCGTCAAAATTGCCCTCGTTGGCAAAATCAATGGCTATCTGCATGGACGCATCAGTCGGTTCGACCGAGGTTTGGTCAAAGAGTACAGCATCAATGCCCTCGTCCTTGAGTGCCTTCATGGTGACATCGACTGGCTCTAGCTTTGCCACGCGCGGGTCTGTGACGACCATGACACGCGTCGCACCAAGCCCTTTCATGTCGATACCCACCTCGCGAGTGGAGCCCGGTCCATATTTGATGCTGGAGGTGTCCATGGTAAAAATGGTTTCGTTTGTCATTGTGTTTCCTTGTGTTTCTTTTAAAACTGTGAAAAAAATTGATTAAAATTAAACTTATTCGTCTGAGGCTAACCCTACTGTTTTCCGCATCAAATCGTAGATCGCAGTCCAGTCTTCCGCGCCTCGACCTTGGTTACGTGCGAAACTATAGACTTCGCGTGCGGCTGCGCCCATAGAGACCGGAACGTTGACAGCGTTCGCCAAATCTAGGGCCAAGCCCAAGTCTTTATGCGCCAAATCAAGCATAAAGGCAGGGCTGAGG
>JBCCFC010001179.1:0-4230 GCA_039029935.1 Chloroflexota bacterium | reverse complement strand
GTGATGAGAATTCCAATGATGATCATGGGGCGTGGTCCCCAATGGTCGGTCAAAATGCCACTGGGTGTGCCAAGTGCAAAGATTGCGATGGTGACAGGCAGGATGGACAGCCCTGTGGCAAATGCTGAAAAGCCCTGGACTTGTAGCAAATTGAGCGTGAGGAAGAACAATTGCCCGCCAAAAGCCATGAAATAGATGGCCGTCAGCAGGTTGATGCCCGTAAAGGTACGATTTTGGAAAAAGCGTAGTGGTAACATCGGGTTGGGGCTATACTGCTCGATGGCGACAAAGGCACACAGCCCGATGATACTCGCGCCACACATGCCCAAAATCAGCGATGATGTCCAGCCAAAGCGACTGCCTTCAATCAGCACAAAGAGCAGGCCACCAAGTCCGATTGTCAAGGCAATTGCACCGGGCCAATCAAGCGACTTGTTGGCAGCGTCCTCATCACGGCTTTCGGGGATAAAGCGACGGGCGACTACAAAACAGAGAATGCCAAGCGGCACATTGATAAAGAAAAGAAATCGCCATGACACATTGTCTACCAGCCAGCCACCCAGCAATGGACCCAGCGCGATCACCATCGTAGTCAATGTTACCCAACGCCCTAGCAATCGGCTTCGTCGTTCGGGGGCAACGATGGCGTTGATGATGGCAAGTCCGCCTGGAGCTAGCAATGCGCCCCCAATGCCTTGTACCGTGCGTGACACCAGCAAAACCTCAAACGAAGGCGCAAGACCAGAGACCAATGACGCTATGCTAAAGATGATGGCCCCAAGCGAGGTGATATGCACACGGCCATAAAGGTCGCCCAGCGCCCCCGTGATCAGCAATAATGTGGCAATCGTCAATAGAAAGCTATCCACAATCCACTGGACACCGCCGATGTCAAGACCAAATGATTGTTGGATGCTGGGCAGGGCAACGTTAACCGCCGTTGTGTCGATGTTCACCATGCTTGTCCCCAAGACAGCGACCAGAATCACGACAGCTTCGAGCAAGAGGGGTGATGTTGTGATTTTAGACTGGGTGGTGTTGGTTGTTGTCATACAATTTCCCTTTTTTGGCTAAGTTTTGAATTCTCGTTGATAATGAAGTAGGGATCGCTGTGATGACACCTGTGGATGATGTTGTCATTTCAGATGATACAAACCATTGTATCCGAGTGTGGAGATAAAGCAATTTAGCGTAGTAGACGCAGAAAAAAAGCACGGAATCACGTATGAACCAAACCAGATTAAAACAACAACTCACCTTTATTAACGAGGTCGAAGAGCTCAAAACAGTCTATCGTCGCAACATGGTTGTGGGGCGAGAACGCTTTGAGAACAGTGCGGAACATTCATGGCATATTGCGTTGATGGCGATTGTTCTGAGCGAATATGCCAATGATGACCATCGCGATGTTGACCTGCTCAAAGTGATCAAAATGCTCCTGATTCATGATTTGGTCGAGATTGACGCTGGTGACTCGTGGCTGTATGATGAAGCGGCCAATGCCACCAAAGCGGAGCGTGAGGAGGAGAGCGCACAGCGGATATTTGGACTGTTACCTGGTGACCAAGCGCAGGAATTTCATCAACTATGGCAAGAGTTTGAAGCGCGCCAGAGCTCAGAGGCAAAGATGGCCGCAAGCTTTGATGCGCTCCAGCCGATGATGAACTTTTTGCTCACTGGTGACGCCGAATTGGATGATATTTCTGTGGGCGAACAGACAGTGCGTGAAAAGAAGCAGCACATACGCGAGGGATCAACCGTGTTATGGGATGTAGGGCAGGATATTATTGCCCAATGTGTGGATGCGGGGCTTTATGGTCGCGAGTCTTGATGACCGATATGTCGCTTATACTCGTCTGTTGACCGAATCTCCGGCGGCAGAAGAATAAAACCATCCTCGTCATGCCCCAAATACATTGATGCCCCTTTTCGGTCAGGCATCCACCCATGTTCTAAGGCAAAGTCTATTGCAACACGAATCGTCTGTGGACGGACCTCTAAGTGCCAACTATGTCCATCCAAATAGAGCGTTTGCCCACGTACAGTTGGTTTATAAATCGTAATCAGTCCTTTGGCGTCAAAAAGACTGTTGCCACGAATACACCACTCATAGGCAATATCACCAACGACTATCTTTCGTTTGTACGTATGTGTCATCAAAATACCTTCTTCGCCAATCTAAGACAAAGCGATTTTTATATGCTCTTGGGAACTTCACAAAAGGAATAGGCGTTTCACATTGAAATATAGAATGGTTATCGCTTACTCATCAATCATTCTATATTATCTACTTCATCTGCATCGTAGCTAACGTCACTCTTTTGTATTTTTCATCAATCAGAACCAAAGGAAATAAACGATTATGTTGACGGAACTACAAAAAAAGAAGCTGCCTAATTTATTTAATTTGCACGATTTGGACAAAAACGGTGTTATTGAGCAGGCTGATTTTGAACAGTTCACACAAATGGTCTGTGGCAATCAAGGAATCGAAATCGGTTCATCCGAATACACAACATTGAATGAGCGGTATATGGCCCTATGGAGCGGATTGAGTGCAATGGCGGACACCAATCAGGATAACCAAGTCACCCTCACTGAGTGGTATTCGTTCTGTGATACCATGCTATCGACTGAGGGCATGTACGAGCAGGTTAGCACACCGCTTGCTGGGCTGATTTTTGATTTGGTGGACCATGACAACGATGGGCGTATCTCGCTTGATGAGTATATCGCCTTTGTACAGACCACTGGCACAGAAGAGGCAGTTGCCACCGATGTCTTTTCACGGCTGGACCATAATCAAGATGGCTATCTGTCAACCGATGAAATCTTGATGAGGTTGGAGGAATTCTTTCGTAGTGATGACCCTGCTGCACCGGGCAATTGGTTTTTTGGCTCGTTTGAATAGGTAAAAATACTACAACGGATTTGGGTGTGGAACGGATTTTTTTCCGTGCGCAGAGGCTAAAATCCGTTCCACGCCCAAATCCGCTGTAGTATATGCCTCACCACAGTCATTACGACGACACAACACGCTTCACACAAAGCCGTTCCAACACCACCTCATCAATCTCCACACCCAATCCGGTCCCTGTCGGCACGGCGACAAACCCATCCACCTGCGCAAACGGTGTCGGCGAGAGCGTTTCGCGAATCTCGCTAGGGGTACGGTCAAACTCCATCGTTGGTTCCTGTTGGAAGGGTTCTGGTGTGCGCGCAGGTGGGCAGGGTGGAATCGTTGCCACCACGTGTAAGGTTGCGGCGATCATAACCGGTGAACCCCATACATGTGGATTGACCTGCACACCAAAGGCGTTTGCCATCATCGCCACATTGCGTAACTCGGTGACGCCGCCGACATGGATGACATCAGGCTGTACAATATCCATCACACCTTGGGCAAAGAAGTCCTTAAATTCGTAGCGGGTGCGCAGGCATTCACCACCGGCAATCGCCATTGGCAGTGCAGACTGCACATGGGCATAGCCCGTCACATCCTTGGCCCCCACTGGCTCCTCAAACCAGAGAATGTCATAGTCGGTCAAGCGTTCACCAATGCGGATGGCGGTGGTGGCGTTATAGCCCTGATTAGCATCGACTGCCAGATAGATATTGGGACCAATTGCCTTACGCAATGCTTCCACGCGCTTGATGTCTTCACTTAGGGGCAATCCGCCCACTTTGGTCTTCATGCCTTTGAACCCCGCATCCACATAGCCCCGTGCTTCGTCCAATAGTCGATTGGGGAACTCGCCTTCGGTGTAGTACAGCCCCGTTGCGTAGACGGGCACTTTGCTGCGTATCTGCCCACCGAGCATATCTGAGACAGAGAGTCCTGCGGCTTTGCCCGCAATATCCCAGAGCGCAATGTCGATGGCACTGATGGCATTGCCACCAAAGCCCCCTGTCATATTGGCATTGTACAAATTATTGTACATCTGCTGCCAGATGCCTGCGCGGTTGCGTGGGTTGCCACCCACCAGCCAAGGGGCAAACACCTCATGCACGACCGCCGCCGCTGGTCCGACTGCGCCTTCGCCCCAGCCGATGATGCCTGCATCGGTTGTAATCTTGACAATACCCGTCTCCCGTTTGTCGATCCACCCCTGTGACCAGCCAAAGGGACGCCCCAGTGGGCATTCAAGTTGATAGGTTTCGATTGATGTGATTTTCATAAGTTTGTTTTCTTCTCTATGGCTTAGGTGATTCCGTAGAAATAATTATCCC
>JBCCFC010001178.1:0-4230 GCA_039029935.1 Chloroflexota bacterium | reverse complement strand
TGCGCACGGATGGCTTCAAATTCCGCTTCGGACAGCATCGGTGGCGCACTGCCATTGTCATCTCCGCTTAAATTTTCGGTTTGATGTGTCAAGCGGCCTCGTGCATTAAAATGTAACAGTGTTCCAGCATGATGATATCCATGAGGAACACGTGCAACAATATCATTCTCGTTGACAAATCGAAAGAACGTATCATTGTAGTGGTTGCTAAAAAATCTGGAGAATGCGCCCCGGCTAACAGCAGGCTGACCAAAGGTGTAAACGCCAGTGATTGGGTATGAGCCTTGCCATTCAGCCGCTGCAATTGTCGCGAGTGCCCCGCCAAGGCTATGACCCGTCAGGAAAACGCGGCGGGGAGATAATGAATTGAGGGTTCTTTCAAGCGCAATTTTCACGGCACGGAAGCCACGATAAAAGCCTGTATGGACATTCCCATAGGCTTTGGCCGTATTCAGCACATTGATATTATTCAACCAGTCTGCCACCTCCTGTGTCCCGCGAAAAGCGATCAATGCATTGCGGCCAGAGGAAGCAATAAAGCACTGGGTATTCTTTTCATCTATAAATGTGCAACGATTTAGCCCCCAAGAATTTCTCGCGATGTCTTCAACTCTGCCTTGATGCTCATAGGCAAGCTGGCTTGAGACTGCCAACGATAAGGCCGTATCCCAGTCAAAGGTGTTTGTGGATAAGGATGTTAAAGAGAACATCGCTGCTAAATCCGAGAGGGGAATTGGCCGCGATGAGGAGAACAATCCTTCCTCTGTCTCCTCCGAAACGTTGTCGCCATTGGCAATGGAATAGGACACTTCATCTGAGCCGACATTGATTGATATCTCAAGCGGAATTTTCAATGTCTGCGCAGATGGACTGGCAAACGACGTCTGCGCAGGTAGACTGACAAATGGGGCCTCGGGGTCTGCATTCTGCCAGCACTTATCGTAATCACTGTTGGTAGGCGGTAAGTCACCAGAGAATTGAATGCCTGTATCAACCACACGGCGGTCAGTTGCGAGGTCGTAGCAGGGAACTGCATAGTTCGCCCTCATATAAGCACCCGCAAAATGCAGACAAACCACCTCCATGTACTCATCTGGATGCTGAGGCAGTAACAGGACAGCCGACCCTGAATTCCCACCCAATGTTGAGCAATCATGTGTCAGTGCTGACACGATCCGATTATAACTTTCGATATTCTCACGGTCTTGTAAATGACCAGGCTGAAGACGCTTTACAAAGTAGGTGCTACGAAAGATATCGTTTTGAAGATTCTGATAGTCGGCATCGCCACGTGGGTCATAGCCCGGATAGCCAACTGTGACCACCTCACGTCCTTGCAAATCTGCTGGATCGCGGGTACACAACTGCAACGCGTCATGATCATCACATAAACCAGCGACTTGGAGCAGTGCCATATCACAACAGGGGTTCATCATCAACACTTTTTCGATAATTAGCTCGTCCGCAAATGCATCACGACCATACTCTCGCAGAAAATCTATCTGCACCTTTTGTCCTCGATGAAAATGCAAGTCTTGAACCCCAACACCACTAGAAAAAACGTCGGCAACGTGTCGGTTGGTCATGATGATACCACGACCATCTGACCGTTTATCCACAATAAATCCGGTGCCAGCATACGGTAATGTTGGATGGCCTGGCAGTTCAATACACCCAACGGATTTAAAGGTCGATTCAATCACACGTCGAAGCCCATCTTCGCCAAGGTGTTTCCATGTCAGACCCAGTTGCTCGGTTTTCATTTGGTTATCAACGATGTCAATCACGGGTCTGTAGGCAGGCAGCACAATCGCTTCCAAATCATATTGACGTTCCTCAGTAATCTGGTCATCTCGTCCTTGCTGTACCCAGTCCAGCGACTCAACGACCATTTCTTGATTGACCGATATAGGCGTCTCTAGCCCCCTATATCGTGTGACACCTTTAGACAATCCAGTCATGCCCTCCAAAGGCTCTTGCGATGCGAAATCATCAGGTTTTGCCCCGACTTGTCGAAGCATATTACATAGACGTTTGAGTTTATTGTTTTCCATTCGACTTTCCTTGCTGTAAGACTAAATATCCTGTCAACGACAGAATTCGGTGTTTTTAGGTCATTCCACAAAGATAAACGCCCAAGACTCAATCAGTAAACACGCCCTCATGCCGTCGGATCCGCACAAAGGCGTATCTACTGAAAGGGTATTTTCTTTTGTGGGATGGATTTAACTGCATATCAGATGTCATGGGTTATAGATTCATTGAGAATTTGTGAATCATCCACTTCATCTGATATACAGTTATTGTATCGTTTGCGATGTCTCATGTGGTCTCATTCTGTATCAACATCATGTTTTTCTTCGAAGATCAAACAAAATAAAAAGGAAGCAAGTCGATTGGCTTGCTTCCTTTTTATGCCAGAGCCTTTTATAAACGGCTATGCCCTTGGTAACAGGCAAGGATACCTGAATGAACTAAAAACTATTTTGCGGTTGTGTCATCACTAGGAAAACGACATTGCTCTTGTCTCAGGGTCAAAGACAAGTTCTGTGTTTGAGCATTATCCCATCGACCAGTGGTAGCGACTTCATCAACGTCTACAGCATAAACGTCATCAGTATCAACGTCATCAAGACAGAAATAGACTTCTTTGCCTTTTTCGCCACAACCAGCACGGGATAGGTCTGCAAAAACATCAATCGTATAGACAACCTGCCTGTCATCATCCAATAGTGTTTTGCCCTGCCCACAGACAACCCCGTCTATGTATGCAGTCACAGCCATGTCCTCTGTCGGTATCATGTTATCACTGGCATTGACAGCACCATAGTAGGTTGCTGGTGGAATCGCAATGCCGGAAACGGACAAATCTGTCGGGCTTTCTATATCAGACATAGACGTAAATGGTCGGGTACTTGATGCACTTTTCATTGATAATGTAATGGGTTCTGAGAGATGAATCCAATAACTTTCGCCAAACCGTAGCTTTTTTAGGTCATTTGCATAGGCCGGAGCTAACGGATCATATGTTTTGAATGGGTCTTGTTCATCAAAGGCATCATACCAAACAACTCTAATATATTGCCCGTCGATTGACTCTAATGCATCCTTTATCAGTCGAGAATCGTTGATAGGATACCCAAATTGGTCCCAAACAGAAAGAATATGTGGTTTTAAGTAAACCTCGATAGATGAGAAGAGCGCATAGACCCCCTCGCCTCGAGCCTTCGCCGTCGCATGATTCTGTTCCATATCTAAGGTTGTTTCCAACGCTTCCCAATCCTCGCCATTGTGATAATAGATACGGAGGAAAGCCTCCTCCCCTGGTCGCACTTCTCGACCTAAATAGCGGAAGCTAATGGCATTACATTTATGATTCTCATTGTGTTCATTAGTCTCATTGGTTTCATGACACTCCTTACCCGCTACAGGTGGGGCGTTCGGTGACGCCGTCACTCGATACCCCTGACCTACAGCGGTCATCCGAGAATCTGTTTTAGGAAGACTTGATACAGTCTGTACAAGATAAAATGCATCTGGCCCAAAGTCCAGTGGATCAACATAGAGCATCATCTGTCCGTCGCTGGATAGGATGGGTGCATAGCCATCAGCCAGTAGGTCGGTTGTGCCGCCACCAAGGATCACCGTTGTACCACCACCAAGGATCACGGTTGTACCGCCACCAAGGATCACGGTTGTACCGCCACCAAGAATCACGGTTGTACCGCCACCAAGGATCACGGTTGTACCGCCACCAAGGATCACGGTTGTACCGCCACCAAGAATGACTGTTGGTCCATCTCCAAAAGTGGCGTGTGTACCGCTAATGTTTATGGTTGTCTCTGCCTCCAAAACCTCGGTTATTCCATCTCTTGATGTCACTGTCACGCCATCTTGCAATACCGTGGCAACATCGCCCTCAATCCGTAAGTTATCTCCATTAAACAGTAGTGTGCCACTGATTGTTCGGCTTATGCCATTAGTGTCCGTGATGATTGTATTATCAAGTTCAAGTGTAATGTCATCGTAGACAGTGAACAGTGGCGCACCGCTCAACTCAAAGTCGGTCACAATTTCGCGGTCTGGATTCGCTGGCTCCCAAATGCGCAAGTATCCTTGGCGCATCAGTGGCAGCGTCCCTGTATAGCGTCCATTCTGTTCATCAAACTGGAGCGTAATCGAGGGTGGTTGTGCCGATGGTGTTATCGGATATGATGAATAGATTTGAGC
>JBCCFC010001177.1:0-4241 GCA_039029935.1 Chloroflexota bacterium | reverse complement strand
CATGGGTTCGCGCCGTTCACCCTGCTTTACAAGCAGGACGCCTAGTTGCCTGGGCTAGCGCTTCCAAATCCCGCGTTTCCACTGGAGTTGAATGCCACGTTGGAAGCTGAACAAGACCTTACCGAGCGACTGGTGGGACTGTTTGAGCACCCGGTGAGCAAATATTGACAAGCCACTTGATTGGTGGTGTGACCATTAATGCGCTTTTGTTCATCAATCACCAACTTCAAATAACGAAACAGAGAAGGCGCGTATTGCACCTCATCAATCACCAGCGGTGTCCGATAACTAGCTAAAAAGGCTTGTGGTGTATGCTCTGCTCGATCTGCCTCAAAGGGGTCATCCAAGGATACATAGCTAAATTTGGGAAAAAGGTGTTGATATAGGCTCGTCTTGCCCGTCTGTCTCGGTCCTGTCAGAAGCAAGGCTGGAAAATAATTCAGATATTCTGTTACCAAATTTTCTATAGTCCGATCAATCCACATACTGAAATTATGCAATCGAATTGCATAATTGTCAAATTTGAAGAAAACGATATCATGCAATCTCGCGCGTTGTTTTAGTCTTTTTTTTCATGCCATTGATCAATCACATTAAATTTATCCAATAGTTTCATCAACCCAGCCTGATCTGTATAGAGAATACCCTTCTCCTACATAAGTGTCTCGGCGGGACCACTAAAACCGTTACAGGCATAGAACCAACAGCGTACCTGTGCATAGTAGACAACTTGGTCAAGCCGCTGAAATTCATCAAACATGACAATGATAGTCAGCCCTGTTCTTGCAGCGACCGTATGTGGCAAATCTTGAAACACATTGTATATCTCATAAGGGCGTGCCGACTATATATAGCGCAAACGAATGGACCCACGAAGGAAGGCGAACGCGTAGTTTGACGCCCTCCTCAAAATGGGCTAAGATGGGGTCCCAATAATGGGAGCAAATCACAGGCAATTTTTAAAGAGATGTATTGCTGTACAAGTTGACTATAAGATTCATGAAGATTCGGCGATTCACTGCATAGACGCTAGGAGCCAAGCACTGATGATAAACGTAAGCACATTGAACCAAAAGACACATCCAAAACAGCATCCACGAAGGCTAGACGCCCAACCCCACGAGTTGATTAACCGGAGCCGCATCATCCAATTTACCTTTAACGGCCACCCCTATACAGCACACCCGGGCGACACAATTGCATCGGCTTTAGCTGCCAACGGTGTGCGTGTCATTTCACACTCGCTCAAATACCATCGCCCACGTGGGTTGCACACCTATGGTCATAGCATTGATGACATGGTGCAGGTGGATGAGGATCATATCCGAAGCGTCTGGATGACGCGTGTTGAAGATGGCATGGATGTGCGTTCGATCCATCCTGTCTCTGATATCGAATTGCATGTCTCCAATAGCTCTGCCCCCAATCGCATTGATGACAATCGCTGGTTTGGCTGGCTTGGCCGTTTTTTACCAGGCAATCATGAAGAGAAACCTGCGGACCTATCACCAGAAGATGAGGAACTGTTGCGAAATACAGTGGGCTTGGACACGCAGGATATTGATGCCGTCCCCGACCCTGAATTGGATGAGACTTTGAGAGAGTTGCCCTCGTTAGAGGCTGATGTTGTGGTGATTGGGGGGAGTCCGGCAGGGTTGAGTGCGGCCATTTCTGCAGCCAAAGCTGGGGCCACTGTGTTGCTCTTTGATGATGGTGCTGCCCTGGGGGGACACCTACGGTATAGCGCAGAGCACCAGGCCAAGCTCTACACAATGGTGTCGGTTGCCAACCAACTTGATGATCTGCATATCTATAACAAAACAACGGTTCAGTATCTTGCTGATAAAAACGCACCCCAAGAAAAAACGCTCTTTGTTGAACGCGAGCATAAACGCTATAAAGTGCAGGGGAAGACGACCATTTTTGCAACAGGGGCAGCAGACCAGCCGTTAATTTTTGATAACAACGATCTGCCTGGCGTGATGTTGGGTAGTGCGGTGCTTCGTCTGCTCCACAGCTATGGTGCAGCGTGTGGCTCAGAGATGCTGATTGTCACCGCTAACAACGATGGCTGGCATCTAGCACAGGATTTGGTCAGCGTGGGCATCAATGTGGTGGCGATTGTCGAGCATCGTGCCAGTGGCGAAGTTCCGCTGGATTTGACGACCGTCAATGTACCTGTGGTCTATTGGGCGCATACTGTTGTCAAGGCAATAGGAGACACTGCGGTGAAAGAGGCGGTGATTGCACCGTTGAGCGATGTTCAGCACCATAAGACAGTGATTAGTGGCTCTAACGATTATGACACGGTTGCCTGTGATACCATTGTGATGGCCGCGGGATGGATACCGCGCTATGATTTACCAACGATGCTTGGATGTACATTCCCTTATGACGACACACGACATGAGTATTTGCCCGACTATATTCCCGAAGACATTTTCTTGGCCGGACGTGTAGCAGGATCATTTGATGTTGTCACACAGATTTTGGAGGGCGACTATGTGGGACGCTCGGCCGCAGCGTTGACTGGACATGGAACCAAACCTGATGCCGAGGAATGGGCCACCATTGTCGCCAAGAAACTGGATGAACCCAACCGCACCACGCCCTATATCGTCGCCATCGGCGAAACCAAAGGCAAGCGTTTTGTCGATTTGGATGAAGATATCACGGATGTGGATGTCCAGCAGGCGGTTGCCCAAGGTCGTCATGGAATCGAGCTCTTAAAACGGTACACTGCTCATGCTTCAGATGCATCCCAAACTCGCTGGACATCACTGAATACGCTCTATTTATTATCAGAACAGAATCAGGGAACATATTAACCATACGAGAACAACGAGGTTCAATCAATGTCTTTCAAACTACTCAGACAGGGGCTAAACCGCAGCAAAGCCCCCCAACCCATGTGGACGGCCAAGGAAATGCAGGATAGCTATGATGTTGTCATTATTGGCGGGGGCGCACATGGGTTGGCCTGTGCCTATTATCTGGCAAAAAATTATGGCATCACCAATGTCGCTGTGATGGAGAAGAGCTATATCGGCAGTGGGGGGAGCGGACGCAACACAACCATCATCCGTAGCAACTATCTGACCCCAGAGGGCGTGTCGTTTTATAACGAAAGTGTCAAGCTCTACGAGGAGATGTCGGCTGAATTTGACTTTAACGTCATGTTTAGTCAGCGCGGTCACTTCACACTGGCGCATAGCGACTCCGCTGTACGCACTATGCGTCGCCGTGCCGAGGTCAACCAGATTCAGGGCGTCGATTCACGTTTTGTCACTCCCGATGAAATCAAGGCCATTTGCCCGGCCATCGACATCAGCGATCATCCACGTTATCCCATCATGGGCGCGCTCTATCATCCACCCGGCGGTATCATCCGTCACGACGCCGTTGTCTGGGGCTATGCGCACCACGCCGACCGTATGGGGGTTCATATCCATCAGCAGACCGAAGTGACCGACATTGAGGTACAGGACAACAAAGTGACAGGCGTTCACATCAATCAGGGTAGCAAACACCAGTTTGTCAAGACCGGCATGGTCCTTAACGCAACCGCTGGCTGGTGTTCGATCATCTCTGACATGGCGGGTGTGAAATTGCCCATCACCACCTTTCCGCTGCAAGCGTGTGTCAGCGAGCCACTCAAACCGTTTCTCGACACCGTAATCGTCTCCGGCAGTCTCCACGTCTACATTAGCCAATCGGATCGCGGTGAATTGGTCATGGGTGCATCAGTGGACCCCTTTGCGTCGTACAACATTCGTGGGTCGCTGGCCTTCACCGAGGGCATTGCTGGGCATTTGCTCGAACTCTTCCCCTCGTTGAGCCATGTGCGCATCCTACGTCAGTGGGCCGGACTATGCGACATGACACCCGACTACAGCCCGGTCATGGGTTTTACCGAGGTCGAAGGCTTTGTCGTTGATGTTGGCTGGGGAACCTATGGTTTTAAGGCCAGCCCCGTCAGCGGCAAACGCATGGCCGAACTCATCGCCACCAACCGCACACCCGATCTGCTCTACCCATTTCGGCCATCGCGTTTTTCTGAGTTTGATCTCGTCGGCGAGAAGGGTGCGGCGTCGGTCGGACACTAAAGGAAGACAAGGTGGGGGCTTTTCTGTGTGCAGATCAGTATGAGACAACCAGCATGCTAAGGCCTGTGAGGCGAGTGCTGCGTTATCGGCATAGTCGGGCAATAGCTTCATCTTAATCTTCTGATTTTGCAATCT
>JBCCFC010001176.1:0-4243 GCA_039029935.1 Chloroflexota bacterium | reverse complement strand
TCTAAATAGCTATCCGCAGAAAAAATTTCGCCATCCGATATCGCAACGAATCGACCATGCAATGATTCATCGTAAATAATTTGTTCATAATTTTGATTCCACCATTCTGTGTTCGCCTGTAATTTATCTATTCGTGCCGAAGAGGCTGGATCGGGCTCACCGATTTCCATTATTGGTTTTGGAAGCGATCCCTTAACTCGAATTGGCACTCGGATTTTGTGAGACTTGACTGGTCGGGGACTCACAACAAATTCCCGAGCTTCATCATCTATCTCATTAGGCTCTGCTCTCTGGTTGAAATTCTTCTCTGTATCAGAATTGGCAAAAGCCCATGCATTCACTTGATCCCAAATTTGTTGAAGCTTATGCTCTGGGGCACTCCTTACCACTTCCATTGCTCTATGAAGTATATCCTGTCGTGTAATCGTTTGTACAGACATATTCAACTCTCCTTGCAGGATTCAGATTCAATAATCACCCATCATTTTGTAACGATTGTATCTCATGTATATAACATTTACAACCCTACAAAATCCATACCTACTCCACCCCAACACGAATATCCGTCAAATGCACTCGCTCATCGACAAAATTCCCCATCGCATCCAACACTTGCAGCCGCTCCCATGTCTCTGGCAGATACAGCCCAGTGAAAAATGGATAGAGGCCATCGGGTGCATCATCTTTGACGGCAATATCATAGACATCGGTGATCAGTTCGCCGGGGTCCCAGCGCCAGGTCTCACGGGTTTCGCAGACAGGGAAACCATCTAGTTGGGCTACCATTGTGCCGTTGTCGTAGAAGGACTGGTTGAAGACTTTGTATGAATCCCAGATGGGTTCTTGCGCTCGCCAATAAAGCGTGAGGCGGATGTTGTCCCCTGCGCTCAGAGGCTGTGGATAGTCGATGTCATAGCCTTCGAGCCAGATTTTGTTGTCAAAGTTGATGTGTAGTGGGTTGCCAATTTTGGCGTCGATGGATGGATAGGTGAGTGGGAATCCCGCCTGCGCCAGTTGGTCAAAGGTTAGTTCATATTCATCAAGCACATAGCGTGGCAGATCATCCTCTGGTGCAAGGTATGGCTCTTCGCTGCTCTCGCCCGTGCGTTTATAGATAACCATGCGGCGGATGCCGTTGACCTCAACGACGGCCCATTTGGTGAAGCCATGTCGCAGGTTGTGCTCCATGCGTAGCTGATCGCCTTCACCCCACGATTCTAAGTTTTCAATCTGGAAATACCAATCAGCCGTGCGTCCACAACGGTGCTGGCCGCGAGTGTACCATGCTGGAACCCACGCCTCTTTCTCGTTGGTCTCATAATCACCGACAAGTACGCCCGCATCATAGAGCGCACCGACCACCTTCCAGCCATTGGCAAGCGGGAAACCAAAAATCGCCTTGTTGTCTGGCACATCATAGATTGTCCAATAGCCTACGGGTCGGTTTTCATCCCACGTGCGCAAGATTTCTACTTGGTTGTAGACAAAGTACCAGTAGGCATAGCTGCCAAAGACGGCAATCAGGACAATGGCTGTCACCCCGCCAAGCGTTACGGCTGTGCTTGCGCCGATACGCTGTTTGAGTACCTGCCACCCAGCCACCAATGCACTGGCTGCGAGAAGTGACCAAGGCATAAAGAAGGTGTAGATGTGGGTACGTGGTTTGAGGGTGAAGAAGAAGGCCAAGATCATGATGAAGCCAAACCAGAGCCAGAGGGTGCGTTCTTCGGTGCACAGTTTGGGCATCAACCACACGGGCAGTAGTGCCAGCACAAAGGGCAACACGATGAAGTCTGTTGGACTTTCGACATCACCAACAAGCATCCACTCAGGGTTGAAGAGCGTCATGATCATGAACACCAATATGATGCTGCCCACACGAACACCCCATCGACGGCCAAAACCACGCCAATAGGCAATGATGAGCGCGACGACTGTAAGGGCAATCATGAGGACGACTTGGTAGGTGGTGTTGTAGACGGTGCTGCGTAGGAAAAAATCGGCTAAGTTGTTGTAGGGGAAACCTGTGCCACCGATGCGTCGGTCGGCCAGATAGGTGTAGGTTGCGGTAAAGTGTGGATGGGTGATAAACGGGATGTAGAAGGTCGCCAGCAGACCACCTCCGATGACTGTAGCGATCACGGTCGCACGAATTACGTTTAGCCGTTCACGCTGATGTCTCCATAGAATCATGCCCAGTAGATAGGCCGCCGGAATCATGGCGAGTGCTGCTTCATAGTGCGACATTAGCCCTGTCATCAGCAAGAACGCGGCCAATGTCAACAACCTTGCCACGTTTTCGGGCTTCTGATAGAGCCGATAGAGTATCAACACGGCCAGCACCGATGTCAAAAAGACGACGCTTTGATATTGGACAATGCGCGAGAAACCGATGAAATAGCCATCCAGTGCCAGAATCATGGCTGCACTCCAGCCGACCAATGGGCCTAATAGCCGCCAGCCCAATAAAAATAGGGCAAAGAGTCCAGCAAGATTGGCGATGGCAAAGGGGAGTCGTGACATAGTTTCGTTGAGATGTTCGGTCAGCGAGTACATGGCCGTTGGCACAAGGATCTCGGTTGGCCCCTTTTTGTGGAGCATGAGGACATCTTCATAGCCCTGAATGATGGCGGCAGCGCGTAGCCCTGTGCGCGCTTCATCGCCTTGGAATTCGGCATAGCCAAGGTTGGTAAAGCGGAAGAATCCACCGACCAAGAGCAGGACGAGGATTCCGGTAATGAGCCACCGAGAGGGTTGTATAGGCTCTGATTGTGTAGGCTCTGATTGTGATGATTCGGGTGTTGACAGGCTGGTCAGGTAAGCACTGCCTAGCAACACGACAGTCAACACATCAAAAAATGCAAAGGTCTGCCATGTCGCCAATCCGCCCGGCAGATAACTCAGCCACAACATGCCCAGCACCATCGTGCCATAGCCAGTACCAATAGTATATAGAATACGTTCATGCGTTGGGGTGGTTTGCTTGTGAGCAGGCAGCAGAATTTCTACCAACAGCCAGCCGGGTAAAAATGCGGTGAGCATCAGCACGGCTAGGGATTGTATCACCAACATCAGTTGGGAGAAGGGTAACGGGACAAGTAACAGTAGATTGCTCAGAAGCGCAAGCCCAAGAATGCCAAGGGTGATTCGCTGTGTCGTTCGCTGTGTCGTCAATTGAAAACCTCTCTTCTCCTCTCTGCGCTCTCTGCGGTTAATCTTCTGTGGCTAAAATTCTTCTTGTGCATACAAACCTGCATCCTTGCGCTTCACGTTACGCAGAATATAGATAGGCTTACCCTGACTTTCATGATAGGTACGAATCAACAACTCGCCTAGCAGTCCCATTGTGATTAGCTGAATACCGATGACCACCAATAGCACAGCCAGCAACAACAGCGGACGACCGCCGATATCCTGATTGTAGAAAAATTTGACAAAGGTGAGGTAGAGTCCACAGAGCGTTCCACCTGCACCGAGCAATAGCCCCAATAATCCAAAAACGTGAATGGGGCGGGTTGCATAGGTTCCCAAAAACCAAACCGTGACCAAATCTAAGGCCACACGCACAGTGCGCCCGATGCCATATTTGGATGTGCCAAATTCACGCGCACGGTGATTGACCGCGACTTCGGTGACTGTCCCACCCACCTGGCTGGCAAGTGCGGGGATGAAGCGGTGCAGCTCACCATAGAGCCGCACATCCTTGAGAATTTCACGGCGGTAGGCTTTGAGCGAGCAGCCGTAATCGTGCAGTTCAATATTCGTGACGTTGGAGATGAGACGATTGGCAAGCATGGAGGGCAATTTGCGATCCAAAAAGCGGTCCTGACGGTCTTTGCGCCAACCACTCACGATGTCATAGCCTTCGTCCATCTTTTCCATGAGCAATGGCACATCCGCCGGATCATTTTGTAGGTCGGCGTCCATCGTAATAACCACCTCGCCCTGTGCATGGTCAAAGCCAGCCGCAAAGGCAGCGGTCTGCCCCATGTTACGGCGCAGACGAATAATCGTCCAGTGCTCATCTTGATCGGCTAACTCGGACAGCAAAAAATAACTGCGGTCACTGGAGCCGTCATCCACAATGATAACCTCATAGGGTTCGCCATACGCATCTAGTGCTGTTGATACCTGCTCATAGAGCGAAGGGATGCTCTCCTCTTCATTAAAAAGTGGAATCACCACTGATATTTTAAGCATTGTTGTCCTTGTTTATTAGTGAATAGTTGATAGTTAATAGTTA
>JBCCFC010001175.1:0-4244 GCA_039029935.1 Chloroflexota bacterium | reverse complement strand
TTCACTAGCAGTAGGAAGGGTATTCAGTATGCTAATTGACGGAATGCCTTCAGATGGTATTGTTAAAGCCACTGGACTTTTTAGTGATACACGCCAACGCTATCAGGAATCACTCGGCACCAATATGGATACGATGGAAGCTCAGGAGACAGAGCGACGCATCAAGCGAAATATGTGGATATCCATCGCTGGGTTGGGGTTTGCGACAGCAGGGGTACTGATTTCACCACTCTTCTATTGGCCCAGCATGGTCTGTATTTTAAAAGTCTGGTGGATATCGGTCCAACGAATGTATACTATTTTAACCGAGCAACGGCGTCTTGATTTTCGCTTTTTGTGGATCATCACCCTGATTGTCACACTGGCTGGTGGCCTTATCTGGGAGACTGCACTGGGCACGATTTTTGTCATGATCAGCACCTACCTTGTTGTAAAGACGGAAAGCCGCTCCAAGCAAAATATCATCAACCTTTTTGGTGGGCAGATGCGTACCGCGTGGCTATTGGTGGATGGTGTTGAGGTCGAGACCACTATCGAACAGATACAGGCACAGGACATTGTGGTTGTTCATGCAGGGCAGCAAATTCCCGTCGATGGCACTATCACAACGGGTTCCGCAACCATCGTTCAACACATGCTAACTGGAGAAGCACAGCCTGCCGAAAAGGGTGTTGGTGATGATGTGTTCTCGACGACTGTGGTCTTGGCGGGCCGTATCTATGTTCAGGTGGAGAAGGCGGGAACAGATACGGTGGCTGCACAGATCACCTATATGCTGAACCAAACCAACGACTACAAACGCACGATGCAATCCCGCACAGAACGTCTGCTGAATCAGATGTTTCTGCCCCTACTTGGTCTGAGCATTGCCGCGCTGCCTGTTGCTGGTGTGAGTGGAGCCGCTGCTGTTCTCTGGTATTACCCTGGTGCGCGTATGATGAGTTTTGGGCCGTTGAGTATGTTGAGCTATCTACAGATCGCCGCCCACAGACGAATTCTCATCAAAGATGGCCGTGCGCTTGAGGCGTTACACGAAGTGGATACCGTTGTGTTTGATAAAACGGGTACGCTGACCTTGGAGCAACCGACCGTTAGCAACATTATCCGTTTCCATAAACAAACAGCGCAAGAGATACTGCGCTATGCCGCCATCGCTGAAAGCAAGCAGAGCCACCCCATTGCCCGTGCAATCCTACAGAAGGCGACGGAGCAAGGACTGGTATTACCCACATTGGATGATGCCCATTACAAAATTGGCTACGGTCTTAAAGTGCAGGTGTCTGATGACAGGGGGTATCATACCGTCTGGGTCGGCAGTTTTCGATTCATGTCGATGGAGGGTATCGTAATTCCGCCTGCATTGATTGCCCGGCAGACCGAGAGCCAAATCCAAGGGCATTCGTTAATTTTAGTGGCCCTTGGCGACCAAACAGCCAATACAACAAGTGCCAATGTCATTGGTGCAATCGAACTGCGTCCAACCATTCGACCCGAAGCCAAAGAAATTGTTGATACCCTTCACGCACGAGGAATTCAGACCATCATTATCTCTGGCGACCATGACACCCCAACGCAGCAGCTTGCCACTGATTTGGGGATCGACCGCTACTTTGCCCAAGTTTTGCCTGAAGATAAATCGGCCTTGGTCACACAACTGCAAGATGAAGGACGCAAAGTCTGTTTTGTGGGGGATGGCATCAATGATTCGCTGGCACTGCGGACCGCTAATGTCTCCGTTTCCCTACGTGGGGCAACAACGATTGCGACCGATATGGCACAGATTGTCTTCATGGATGGGACGCTGACGCAACTGACCACGCTGTTCACTCTGACCGACGAGTTTACCGATAACATGCGACTCAACTTTATCGCGGCCATGATTCCGGGCATTTTTGGCATCACGGGCACAATCT
Source organism: Chloroflexota bacterium (assembly GCA_039029935.1). GTDB lineage: Bacteria > Chloroflexota > Anaerolineae > Caldilineales > Caldilineaceae. The sequence continues at coordinate 2,331 of JBCCFC010001175.1, read as the reverse complement.
TTTTGGGGTGGGGTATGACGCTGTCAGTCTGGATTTCACAGCTAAACTTGCCTGTAGGCATCTATAACGCCTTAAAGCCATTGGTGGATGAACGTAGAAATCAGGACAGGAATCAGGACAGAATGAACTAATGCCAAATAAATTATTCCGCACGGTCAAGGAAAACCTACCGCTTGCACAAAATCTATCCAAGAACATTTCTGCCAAGGACATTTCTGCCAGAGATGTCTTGATTGTCGGCGGTCTCGTTGTGGGGGCTGCGCTATGGGTTGGCTTCTCCCACCGTGTCTTGCCCAAATTACTGCGTCCATCGGACAAAGAACAAAAGGAATCCCCACAATCAGAGTCTTCTGCTTATCAAACAGAACCTACACCTGAATCAAGTAATTCTGGCACTGATGCCGAAACACAAAAGCATCTCACCTTCTATCGTTACGCCAACCTGATTCCTGACCACACGGATGCCTACTTCTTGGCACGGCGCAACGATATTCTGGTGACAGGCTTGGTGCTGTGGGGCGGCTTTGGTCTGTTGATGTGGCCGCAAACAAGAAGCTACATTGCCCGACATCATGTCGGTACAGCGACACCGGGGACACTCGGCGCAATACGAATCGTTGTCTGTCTTGTCGCAGCATACATGGCGTATGATGAACCCATTGAGGAGGTCGCCTCATGGATTGGTGTTCGCCGACGGACGATGGGCGTGATGGCTTGGCTCTATCGCTTGCCCATGTTTGAACGAGTGACGACAGATGCAGTGTACGCAGCGCGATTCAAGGCGTTGACAATCATGATGTTGATGGTGGCGGCAGCAGGCTACCAAACACGCATCACGCTGCCCATCGCAACCACACTCTACCTCGCCACACATGGCATTGTCCGCTCCTATACCTACCTCAACCACGCTGGCATGACAGCACTTTATGCATTAGCCGTCCTCTGTTGTGTGCGTTCCGCTGATGCTTACTCAATCGACCGCCTGCTGGGTGATTATCAAGGCACAACAAATCATCTCACCAACGAGCCACAAGCGCACTACGCCTGGGCACGGCTTGCCATCTGGATCACCATCGCCTTTCCCTATGTCCAAGCAGGTCTGAGCAAGGTGCGTTTTGGCTCATGGCATTGGTGGGAAAGCGTCAACCTACGGAGTATTCTTTTCCGCTATCGTCTATCTTGGGCAGAGGTCGTTGAAGAGTCCATCCCCAAACAGCTTGTGATGTTACCAGACCTCTTCTATAGTGCCATCGGGCTGTCCACGATTCTCATCGAAATCAGCATGGCCTTGGTTCCATTTTCCCAACAAGCGCGACGGATGATGCCCCTTGCAACGGTGGGGATGCATATCGGTATACTGGGGTTCATGGGCATTGAATTCTGGGACATGCTCATCCTACAAGGCATTTTTTATGATTGGGGAACAGCCCATCAAGGATTGCTTCCAACAAATAGCCTATCGCCAGATGAACCGACAAAGGCCGTCCACAATGATGCCCCTATGACCACACACTGGTTGCCACCCCTATGGACCTTTCTCCTCGTTGCCTTTTATCTCATCTCTTGGGCACTACGTATCGAATTCTACCCAATCACAGCCTCACAGATTTTTATCAAGCACTCAAAAAACAGCGTCATCCACTATGTCAAAGTCTACAAAACCGACGTATACGGCCAACGATCCCCTGCCTATTTATGGGAGATGGGACGCCCCAGTCGCGATCATGGCGGCTATCTCATGCGTCATTTTGGCTTGGCTGAGGAGTACACCTACATTTCTGATGTGTTACGACAAATTGGCGAACGATGGAATACCCATGCCAAGCCAGAGGAGCGTATTACACAGCTAGAGTTTGTCTTGTTTGAGTGGGATTTTGTGGCGGATCGTGAGGCTTGTCGCGGGAAAGTTGTTAAACGGCTTGCGGTTAAACTAGATTTGTGAGTCTATATGCAAAGTGACCTATTTCTTATCTCTTTGTTAGTGGGGTTGGCTACCCAAGTTGTGAAGACACCTCGCACAGTCTTTGTCCACAATCTTAGGGCAACATAAACTATCTCCTTTTGGTGTTGAGCAAGAGGAGTTAGAAGCGGATTTTAACCATGCACGAGCCGCAACCCAACGCCCATTCATTTCGACACGGAATGAAAATTATGTTTTTGCATCCTCTGTTTGCACCACATCGGCTTCTGGTCCAGTTGTTTCTGTTTCATCTTGAGGTTGAGGGAAAAGGATATGCAATGGAACTGGATACCGATAATGTCGACATGCCACAAGTACAATAGGCCAAAAGCCACTCTCTACCGCAGATAAGTTGTAATAAGCGGTAGAAT
>JBCCFC010001174.1:0-4262 GCA_039029935.1 Chloroflexota bacterium | reverse complement strand
TGTAAGTTTGAATTCTTTTCTAATTTGGAATTGCTGCAAGACAAAACGAAAGATTGCCAGAGTGCATTACCGGATTGCTTGCAAACGGGCGGATTATCTCCACAAAATGACGACTTGGATAGCCAAGCGATATAAACTCATTGGCGTTGAAAATTTACATGTCGTCGGCATGGTCAAGAATCGGCGATTGGCGAGGTCATTGAGTGATGCATCCTTTGGTGAGATTCTTCGCCAATTGGAGTACAAAGCCAAGTGGTTTGGTGGCAAAGTCCAGCGGGTTGGACGGTTCTTTGCTTCCTCCAAGACATGTCATTATTATAATTATGTTCATCAGACGCTGACGCTATGTGAGCGCAAGTGGACTTGTGAAGGATGTAACACTACACGCGACCGTGATTTGAATGCATCGAAGAACATTGAGCAGGAAGCGTTAAGACTGGCACGGTAAGACAGTCAATTCTTTATAATCGTCCGGGAGTGGCTACATCGGACGTTAAACGCTCGTGGACAGCATGTAAGACCTCATTTTGGGGCAAAGCTGATCGAAGCGAGTACAATTGGGTACCCTCTGGGTAACTTTTGAGTATTTAATTGGTAGCAGCGAAAGTATGTACACACAAACACGAATGATCCTACTATTCTGCCTATCCATCACGTTGATGGGCTGTATTACCCAAATCGATCCGGCACTTCCCCACACATCGCTGCCCGAAATCGAGTCCGTACTCGATGTAGACCTCCTGCTATCGCCATCACACCCGCAAAGCAAAATCAACAACAATGCTGTGCAAAGTGGCGAAAGAGTGCAAGTCGTCGGCACAGACACGGATGGCGGCTGGTTTTTGGTTCACCATAACAATCAGGTAGGGTGGATGCATTTGTTGCACTCGCGAAATTTTATGGGGAATTTCAAGCCTGCAATGGTGATAGACCCGTTGACAGCCGACTGTAGTGACTATCTGGATACATCCACAGATATGGAGACAACATGGCACAGCACAACCCAAGGGGACGTCATTATGCAGGGCAGCATTCTGTACGACCCGACAGAGACATCATTCCGCACTGCATGGCTGTCACTGGACATTCAGGGTGTGGGTGAGGTGGTTCAAAGCGATTATGTGCATGTCCCCTTGACCCATAGCACAACAGGCACGACAAACACAACATCGATTATCCTGTTTTCATTTTGGCTCAAGAATCTCAACACGACAAGCACCCTAGCGTTTGATCTGACAGGTGTCACTGGCCCGTTGGGTTCATTTCAGGTAGCCTATTTTAGCAGCCATTGTGACTATCGCTTTGGTGACCTCGACCTGATTTTTACCCAACAGTTACCCATTGCCATCACAAAAACAGCGTTTGGCAAAGTCGAGCCAATCACAATGCCTGCGGAAAACAGCATTGCAAACATGCTACCAATCTCGACCCTTGTCAACCTCCTACAGTTTGACCAAACTGCCACGCAATCGCAACACACAAAGGAATACACAAAGACGGGTGAGACAACAGAGACACCATCCGCCGTCCTTGAGATTGTCTTGAATCCAGTGCAGGTCGAAGACCCCCAACTACAGGCGTTTGTCGAGGGAACGCGCTTGTTTGGCGAGGGTGAGCGCTTGGAAGAGGCAGACGATATTGAAGGCGCACGGCAAAATTGGCTGGCAGCGGTTGCGGCCTATGAACGTGCCGATGAATTTATTTATGTGGCCGATCTTCATCTCCGGATTGCCAATTCCTACTATCCAGAGAGTCTGCGCTGTCTTGCAGGGATTGCCACCGCCACAGCAAACGCCACAGAAAACACCACTGACCCACTGGCCGCGTTTGATTGCCTGAACAATCTGTCACTGGTCGAAATGATGCAACTTCAGACGGCGATGGATAACAATCGCGTTCAAATGATCATCCAACACAATTTTGCCGCGCTGGACGCATCAACACGGGTCTATGAAACGTTAATCCGTAAAGGAATGCCTGATGCCTATGACCCAGATGTCTTAGCGCGTGCCGATGCCTTGTACCGTCAAGGGCAGGAACATTTCGATGCAGGGAATTGCCAGCAGGCTGAACCCAAGCTACGGCAGGCACGCGAACTCTATCAAAGCGAAGAGTTTGGGAGCGGTGAGGCGCGTGCGCTTGTTTTGATTGCGGTCTGCCAATATCAAAACCAAAGCCTCTTCAACCCTCTGGACATACTCGATACATTGACGACACTGCTTGAGGTGTATGCCATTACGGCTACATTGCCGTTGGGTTCACCGATCACGGAACGCTATTTAGAAGCCAACCAATTGTTTGAAGAAAAGAACTGGCAAGCCGCACAAGACATCTATAAAGAGGTGTTTGAGCATCATCAAGCAACAGGCAATACCGCCAAAATGCCCCCTGTGATGAATCAGATTGGCAATACCTATGTTGAGCTAAATCAATTTGTAGAGGCAGAGCGATGGTATAAAGATACGCTTGCGATATTGCGAACATTCCGAGCGAACCCTGATCCATATCACCAAGCGGCTGTGTACCATAATTTGGGCGCCATTTTTCTGCAAATGGGCAAGTATCATGAAACCATTCCTGAACTTTCGCAGGCCATTGAACTCTGGCAGAAACTGGGACAACCAATCAATGAAGTGCGCTCATTAATCGGTCTGGGGACAGCACTACGTATACAAGGCGATTATGAGAACGCGTTGTTGGTCTTGCAAGAGACACAAAAACGTTATCAGAATATACCACCGGATGCCAATATCGAGAGTGCGTTACTGCTTGGGTTTGCCCAAATTGCGTATGTACAGGGTCAGTATGAGGAGTCATTGGCGTGGATTGAACAAGCTGTTGCCCTACAGCCATACCTCTCTTCTGATTTGGACAAACTGCTGACATTAAATTTTATGGCCGTGATGCATACTGAGGCGGGTGCGTTTGACGATGCATTGTCACTCTATGCGGAAATCATTGCATGGGCAGAGCAAACCAACCAACCATTGTTTGTTGCCTACACACAAATCTATATGGGGACGACCTACGCAAGGCAGGGGTCGTACCAAGAAGCCATCAACGCCTATTTGCAAGCATTGACCTTTTTTGAAGAAGTTGACTTAACACCACCCCAAGCCTTGATTCATTATCAACTTGGTGTGACCTATTTACTGTTCAACGATCTAGAAAAGGCTGAACATCACTTCTTTGAAGCATTGCCGCTGTTTGAGGCCATGAATCGTATAGAAGAAATAGCCATGATACAGCTTGGGATAGGTGCCTTTTACATCAATGTAGGCGATTTCAACCAAGCCCAGGATGTTTTAGAAGAGGGACTCGGTCATTGGGAATCTATCGACAATCCTGCCGGTCTCAGTGCCACCTTGAGCTTGCTTGCCCTATCCTCCCTTGGACAACATGACTATGAACAGGCAATTCAACATAGTTTAGCGGCGTTGGAATCATCTGAGCAAACAGGGGCTTTGCTCCAGCAAGAAGTCAATTTCCTGCTCCTGACTGTGGCTTATTTTCTGGCTGGGGATGAGTCAGTCACGGCAGAGCATATCCAAAAAATTCAAACGAATCCAGATACAATCGACAATCCCTATCTGACGCTCTTAAAAACATCACTCCTTGCTATTGTTCATTTGAAAAATGGCGCGCCTAACATTGCGTATACCTATATCCAAGAGGCGATTGAACATTTGGAACAAGCACAACGCCAGTTAACGATTCCCGAGTTCAAGATGTCTGAGTTTAATGGCTTCGTCGATATCTATAAGATTGCGATGACAATCGCATTGGCAACTGGGCAAGATGCGCAAGGATTGTACCATGCAGAGCAATCTATGGCACGAGGCTTTCTTGAACAGATAGGTAATCATCGTATCCAAACAAACGATGCTGATGATACAGCACTGATTCAAAAAGAGCAAGACCTACGCCAAGAGATTGCAGGCCTTCATGCAGAACTGGACAACACGACGATGTTGGGGGCGACAACTGCCATCACAGCGTCCATCAACCTTGAGCAGGCCTATCAAGCCTATGAAGATGTGCAAGTTGCGCTTAAATTAGCCAATCCAGAATATGCATCGTTACGCAGTGTCAATGTATCGACATTGTCCGAAATAAAGACAGAAATTCTTGACGCAGAGACAACACTGATTCTCTACTATGTCTATGCACAGGACTTGTCAAATCGCCATCTCTATCACCACAATATCCATGACCCGGCCAATCAAATTTTTGCATGGGTCATTGAGAAAAATCATGCTGAG
>JBCCFC010001173.1:0-4269 GCA_039029935.1 Chloroflexota bacterium | reverse complement strand
TGATTATGAAGAGATTGTCGATCCGGTAACACTCAGTAGCCAGCCAAACTATGTAAAAGCCAGCGCAATCATTCCAGATGTTGACCAATTTGATGCAGAATTCTTTGGATACAGTGCCAAAGAGGCTGCCATGCTGGATCCCCAACAGCGCATCTTTTTAGAATGTGCATGGGAAGCCTTAGAGAGTGCCGGCTATGGTTCAGATATCACACCTGAGAATGTTGGCGTCTATGCAGGAGCAGGGTTTAATAATTATTTCTTAAACAATGTCTCTGGATCTCATCAATTTGCTCACAATCGCAATTTTTGGGCACCCATGCAGGACCTATTGCTGACGATGACCCAAGAGCGCGATTTTCTACCAACGCGCGTCTCCTATAAGCTGAATCTTCAGGGGCCGAGTGTAAATATACAAACTGCTTCTTCCACGTCATTAGCAGCCGTGCATCTGGCTTGTCAGGCGCTTCGCAATGGCGAGTGCAAAATGGCTCTTGCTGGCGCAGTTGCCATCAATGTTCCCCAACATGCGGGGTATATGTATCACGAAGGGCTAATCTTTGCTCCCGATGGTCACTGTCGCAGCTTTGATGCCGATGCCCAAGGGACTGTCTTTGGCAACGGTGCTGGCATAGTTCTGCTAAAACCATTACCGCAGGCACTCGCTGATCGCGATCAAATTTATGCTGTCATCAAAGGCTCCGCCGCGAATAATGATGGTGCCGCGAAGGTTGGCTATACAGCACCTAGCGTGAGCGGGCAGATGAATGTGATTAATGCAGCCCTGGAAAACGCTGGTGTAACGGCCGATACTATCTCTTATGTGGAAGCCCACGGCACTGCCACGGCCATGGGTGATCCGGTTGAGATAACTGCATTGACCCGAGCGTTTCGTCAAGCGACGCAGCAAACTGGCTTCTGTGCTATCGGGACAGCTAAGGGAAATTTAGGACACCTAACGGCGGCAGCAGGCATGCCAGGGCTAATGAAGACTGCTCTAGCCTTGAAGCATGAATTGCTGCCACCAACCCTACACTTCAGAAAACCGAATCCGCTCATTGACTTTGCCAACAGTCCTTTTACCGTCAACACAAATCTGACAGAGTGGTCAACAAACGGAAATTCTGGAACGCATCCACGGCGCGCGGGCGTCAGCTCGTTTGGCATGGGTGGGACGAACGTTCATATCATTTTAGAGGAATTTCCACAACTACTTTCTGACGAGAGGAGTAAAAACAAGAACCATTCAGATAGATGGCATCTACTAACCCTTGCCGCCCAAAACGATCATGCATTGTTGGACATGGTGCAACGCTACTGCACCCATCTACAGGATCACCTCGATGTGGCGCTAGCCGATCTCTGCTTTACAACACAAGTGGGGCGCAAGCATTTTTCACATCGTTTGGCGCTAGTAGCCCGATCTGTCGATAACCTCCTTGAACAATTGAAGGAAGTGGCTGACTCTACCCGGACAGATTTTCTCCATAACATTGGGATGGCGAACACGGCCCCAGAACATGGCTTACAAACGGCCTTCCTCTTTACAGGTCAGGGTTCACAATATGTGGATATGGGACGCCAACTTTATGACACTCAGCCAGTCTTTCGACACTTCATGGATTATTGCGATGAGCTTTTATCCTCCTATCTAGATAGTTCGCTGCTTGAGGTACTTTATCCAGATGGCTCTACGCATCAAGACAATAACAGACAAGAAGATGCCCTCAATGCAACAAGCGACTCGCACGGTGCAGCACTGCTTGACCAGACAGCCTACACCCAACCTGCCCTTTTTGCCCTGGAATATGCCTTAGCCCAACTTTGGCTCAGTTGGGGGATTGAACCAGCCGTTGTTATGGGGCATAGCGTGGGCGAATATGTTGCAGCTTGTCTCGCTGGTGTTTTCAGCCTTGAGGATGGACTGAAGCTCATTGCAGAGCGTGGACGGCTGATGCAGCGCCTTCCTCAAGATGGGGCGATGGCCGTCGTCTTTGCGGCTGAGGCACAGGTGATGCAACGACTATCTGACTATGCTGCGATGCATGGGGACACCGACGACAGTCATTTGGCGATTGCTGCCATAAATGGCCCCGAAAATGTAGTCATTTCGGGCAATCACAACGCCGTGCAAGCAGTTTGTCAGGAGTTAGCTTCTGGCGGTATCGAGAGCAAGCAACTGACAGTCTCCCATGCATTTCATTCCCCTTTGATGGAACCGATTCTGGCTGAATTTAAGCAGATTGCTCAGGAGGTGTCCTTTTCAAAACCACATGGTCTACTCATCTCTAACATTACCGGTAAGGTTGCCGGTGCAGAAGTTGCTACGCCAGACTATTGGTGTAATCATATTGTTGCGTCAGTGCGGTTTGCAGAGGGAATGCAAACACTCGGCCAGCAATCGATTGACGGCTTGATCGAAATCGGACCAAAGCCTGTTCTCCTGGGCATGGGGCGCGCCTGCCTGCCCGAAGATACGGGCCATTGGCTGCCTAGTCTACATCCCGATCATCCAGATGAAGCACAGCTCCTCCAAAGTTTGAGCGCACTCTACATGGCTGGGGCAACGGTTGATTGGGTTAGATATGCACAAAATGCCGAGGGCTATAATGAGCGTAGACGGTTGCCTCTGCCGACCTATCCCTTCCAACGTCAACGCTATTGGATCGACATGCCATCTGCGGCACGCCCTCGTTATCAATCAGCACCCGAAGAGATTCATCCGCTACTTGGCCACCAACTTCAGCTAGCGGATAGCGAAAAACAGCGCTTTGAATCCCGTATTGATACCCGGCTTTCTCACCTGGCATGGCTGAGCGATCACCGCGTGGATGAGACGGCAATCATGCCGCTCACTGGGTATTTAGAAACGTCATTGGCCGCAGGCACGCAGCTCTATCAGAACGCTGCGTTTGCCATCACGGATCTGCTCGTTTACCGCCCCTTAGTCCTTGCGGAAGAGCAAGCGACGACATTACAGTACGTCTTGCAGCCCACGGGAAGCGAAGAGTATGACCTGAAAATCTTCTACCAAGATGATGCAGATCTCCCTCCAAGCACAGCACAATGGCACTGTGTTGTATCGGGCCAGATGAGAAGTAGCGAGCAGGCAATACCCCTCCCTGCATCCTTGCCGTTGACAGCGGACGCGGATGAAATCACGCCACAAATTGACATAGCGGCCTTGTGCAGCCGTTGCTCACAACAAATTGAGCCAGTTGATTTCTATGACGCCTATCACATGAATTACGGTGCCATGTTCGAGCTTGTACAGGCTTTGTGGCGTGGGGAAGACGAGGTAATCGCCAAAATCCAAACGCCACCAGCGTTACTAGAGCAGTTAGAGACATATCATCTACATCCTGCTGTGCTGGACGCCTGCCTACATATACTTGGTGCCATCATGCCGGCAGAATCTTATTTGCCGATGCTGGTCGAGCGACTGCAGATCTATCGTCGCCCAGAGGCCGAAGTGTGGAGCTACGCCTGTTTGCATCCTCAGACTATGCCAAATGGAGAATCGGAGACCCCATCGGCAGACTTGGTTGTTGGTGATATCTATCTTTTTGATACCGCAGGTCATTTAGTGGCCGTCATGCTGGGCACAACATTCAAGCGAGTAGATACGACGCAGCTAATGCACAACCTTAAGCCCCTCCTCGAGACCGCGCTTGAGGTCAACGAATGGCTCTATCAAGTCAATTGGGCGCGCCAAACATCCAGCAAATTACCGACATCTAACACGCAAAATGTTGACCATTGGCTGATCTTCACCGACCACAATGGCATTGGTGATTCCTTGGGGCAACAGCTAGCACGCCTAGGGCAACCCGTTACTACCGTCCAAGCGAGTGAGACCTATTCCAATAGTGCTGACCATCGATATACACTAGATCCACAACAACCAGCACATTTTGCGCAGATGATGGCCACGCTACAACAGGGCGACAACGTGCCTACCCAATATGGCATTGTCTATCTGTGGCACCTAGACGAAACGACGGATGAGAACACATCGAGTGAAGAACTCCCACAAGCAGCCATAGCAGGGTGTACCAATCTTCTCCATCTGGTCCAATCTCTAGCGCAGACGAACCAGGCTTGTACATTGTGGCTAATTACCCAAGGGGCGCAGCCAGTACCCGTGAACGCGAATGCGGTGCCACCCGTAGTCAATGTGCAACAAAGTGCGCTTTGGGGATTGGGTCGCGTAATCGGTCAGGAACATCCAGAGATGAGCTGCGTGCTGTTGGATCTTGCTCCTGAAGTGAC
>JBCCFC010001172.1:0-4269 GCA_039029935.1 Chloroflexota bacterium | reverse complement strand
TTGATGTAGAATTTTGTCAATCCTGTTCTATAGACACCCTATAGACAAATTGCTATTTTAGGTCTATTCAACCCATTGAATCGAATGCTCAAGCCAGAAGGATAAGTCTCCTTCAACATCCGTTAACAATTGTGGGATGCTGCCATCAATCGACATTACCCAAATCTGCCATGCCCCGCCTCGGTCGCTCAAGAATGCAATTTTCTGTCCATCTGGGCTGATGGCGGGTAAACCGTCACGGGCAGAATTTTGAGTCAGCCGTAAAATGGACTGATTAGCAATATCCACACGATAGAGCTCCCAGTTGCCATCACGCCCGTTGCTCATAAAGACAACATGGCGATTATCTGGCGTCCACACAGGACGGGAATCGTTGGCATTGTCGGTCAATTCAATGGGTGTACGGCCATCATGCTGCATCAGCCATAGCCCCGCATTTGTGTTTGCCTCATCGGTACCGTTGAACACAATCCAGTTTTGTTTGGGATGCCATGCCGGGTCGCTACCAAGCCGTACCCGTCGTGTTTGACCCGATTCATCTGCTGCCGAGATATAGATATAGGTGAGGCGATCCTTGCCGTTGCGCATTGAATAGACAACACGATCACCAGCAGGGCTCCAACTCACAGGGCTTTGATATCGATTGACCGTTGTTTGTAACAACTGCGAGATTTGGGTTTGGTCTGTCATGACATCAATCCCGCCATTCGATGATTCGCCGTTCAACAAATCTGTGCTTAGATCAATCTCACCCAGCCCTTGGAATACATCATTGGCACTGTAAAAGGCCATCTGCTGATTATTGGGTGCAATGCTTGGCATAAACCCGTGATTGACAACCTGGACGCTGCTCCCTTTTGAAGGTGTGTATGTATAAATCTGATAGGTATCATCTGCCTGTGTTGAATAGATGATATGCCCCGTCAATGTCTCTATATCCAAGGCATTCTGTGCATCCAGCAGTGCATTCCCAAACTCATCCGTACTAAATGGTTTGTTCTCAATGACGCTGAGGTCAAATTGAGGTACACTTGTTGCAGGCATATCTGCCGCCATCACATCATTTCCGTCGGGTGAGAGTTGCCCTTCTGACTGAACTAAAGTGCCAGTGTCTGCGTTAGTAGATTGTGGTAGTGTGCCTGCAGCAGGTGTTAAGTCTATAACAAGCGGGTTGATAGGTTCCTCACCCAAGCAACGTGATTGGTAGTCATTGAGACGCCCCATTAATGTTGGATCATCACGCATCGACATCGCCAATTGAATCTGCTTGGTGGCCGCACAGTAATCCTGCACAGCCGCAAGACTATCTGAATAAAGTCGATATTCGCGTTGCAGGGCGACCCACTTTTCAGATTTATTGGCATTCCCTGCTTCAATATAGGCAAGTGTCGCTGCTCGTAAATCAGCCAGCGTTTCGGCTGTTGGATAACTACCCTCTGGTCGAATCGCAATGGCCTCATCCAGCATTTGAATGGCGACATCGGGATTCTGCTCAATCGTGAGTTGGGTTGCCAAGCCAAAATAGGCGTCAAAGAACATCTTTTGAACCTGGTCGGCTTTATATACGGGGTCAACACTATGCAACAGGTTTAACCACGTAACGGTTGATGCCCAGTTCTCTTCGGTATAGAAGACTTCCGCACTAGCCCAAGCTGCTTCAACTGAAATGGTTGGCTTAGTCAACGCCGCATTGTTATCATTTTGCAGACTACTTGGGATGTTTGTCTGTAGCTGATTGTCAGGAACAATGGCAGGCGTTCCTGCACCACCGGAGTTATTTGGAATAGACGCACTACGAATAACTGGCTCACCTTGGAGTGGTGATGTTTCTTGAGCAATGCTAGCGACATCGTTCGTAGGTGCTGGTTCACCAAGTGCAACGTTGGTGGATGGACTGGTTACACCCTCATCCAACTCAACTGTGCCATTGTTAGTTAACTGTTCTGGTAATTGTGCTTGTGATGGCTGGAGCGGGATGGCTGGTGAACCACCATAGATAAATGTACCATAGAGCACGACCGCTGCTGCAATCAGGATGGACGCCAATCCGGCCCCCACACTGGCACCAACCAAATAATTTTTGCGCCGTTGTACTTTTTGGGCATCCACATTGGTCATACTGTATTCTGGCAAGATATGTGATGCCTGCGAAATCGTATGTCCTCCCAATGGACCATTCTGTGGTGGCATCATCGGAATCGAATAGCTCATGGTCTGTGGTGCTTTGGCAGGCACTAAAATCGAGGTGGCAGTATTGGTTGCGGTAATCGGCAACTCATCCATTGTGGCCGTTTCTGCATTATTATTGATTGGCTTTGGGTTGGGTGATGGTAGGTTGCTGCGTAGTTGACGACCTGCCAATGTGCCCAAATCGTTTGCCAACAAATTGGCGTCTTTGTAGCGATGTTGGGCTTCTTTCATCAATGTATAACGGAGTACATTGATAGCCTCTTCGGGTAGCTTGTCCATCATCTCTTGGGGAATCGTCAATGGATCATAGACATGTGAGTAGAGAATTTGCGTAGTTGTACCCACAAAGGGTGGATGACCAACAATACATCGGTAGAGAACCGTTCCCAATGCATAGATATCGGCACGGCCATCCACATCACGGCTACCAGAACATTGCTCTGGTGCCATGTATGCCGGTGTCCCAATTGTGCGACCCACATTGGTTAGTTCAGGCGAGTCCAGTGCCAGCGCAATACCAAAATCGGATAACAATGGCACGACTGGATAGTCCAGTACAGAGAGTTGCACACTGTTGGGTGTGTTGGGGGCAACCTTGCGTAACAATATATTGCTAGGCTTGACATCGCGATGGACAACATTTTTGCGATGCGCATAGGCTAAGGCACGGGCGACAGGTTCTAATAAATTGGTTGCATCAGAGAGCTCAAGAGTTTGATGTTGTTCGAGCAATTCGGCAAGACTGAGACCTTCAACCAATTCCATCGCAATGTAGGACACACCATCCGATGACGTTTGGCCGACTTGTAGTGTTTCAACAATATGCTCATGATCTAAGGTCGTCGCCATTTTGGCTTCACGACGGAATCGTTCACGCGCAGTACGGTCAGCACCAGGCATCAAAATCTTCAAGGCGACATGACGATCTAGTATCTTGTCGGTCGCACGATAGACAGCGGACAGCGTACCACCCCCCATCAATCCTTCAACCTTGTAGTGACCAATCACCTTGCCTGTCATGGTCGATAGCAGACCATCCCCTTCAGAGCCATTCGTACTGTTCTGGTTGGCAGATTGATTTTGCGGTGGTGTAGCCTGTTGCATCACATGACGATTACCATTGGGCATACCTGTGTCAGCCAGTTGATATGGATTTCTGTGATTTGCACCATTGGTTTCAAACGGCATTTCAACATTATTTGGCTTAGATGAAGTTGGTGTCGATGATTGTGTGACTGGTGGCTGCGTGACTGGTGGCTGTGTGACTGGTGGCTGTGTGACTGGTGGTCGTACTATTGCTTTTGAAGATGCAGCATTTGGTAACTGCGTTGGTGGTTGATTTGTTTGCATGTGGCGCGTAGACATTTGTGCCATTGCTGATGGCTGCTGCTTTGAGGAAAGCGGATGTAGAGGATGTCTACGATTATTCCGATGTTTAGCTCGTTTTTTGTCCATTTGTGCCCGATCTATTTGTATATAATGTCAATGTATCTTGACTATAAATTCGCCTCGACGATAAAGTTGCTAGACTTGGGTTCCCCCGCACTAATTAGGTTGACGGAATTACTCTAATTTGGGTACGAGAATTTACGCTATTTATTTTGAAAATAAGCACCAATTTATATATACTGCATATTGTTGAATGATTGCAGGGTCCAATCAGCAGGGTTAAATCAATGGTCTCAATGTATTCTCTGTGTTCTGCAACATTTAGTATATCACGGTACAGGACTGCTACCCCTACATTGTTTTATGGATCGTCTCTAAGGCAAATGTAGGTACGTTTCTTATCATATCAATGCTATCCTATGAAGTAAATAGGATTATCTTATCAAACAACTGACAATTTTGGATTTTTCACCCAAATTCTCCAATTATTTGGAGAATTATTGGTTACTTTTTGGATAGCTTAGAGTCTTATGTACTATACAGTTATATATCACAATGCCTTCGTATCTTTAACGGGTATTTGGGTAAGTCTTTAACCTATACCAAAAAATACGCAGGCTAATTGTTAACATAAATACAATATATCTGCAATGATATACTTATAATGATGTTAGATAAGGTGAGCTTCAG
>JBCCFC010001171.1:0-4273 GCA_039029935.1 Chloroflexota bacterium | reverse complement strand
GTCACCGTGCTGACTTTCATCCGCTCTCCGCTGAACCGATATTGTACATCCCAAAGCCAGTCATAGGTTGTGAGTCCCTCAGTAAAAAGTTCTCTCAATGCACTCAATGCATTCTTTGATAATGGGCTATTTTGCGCACCAACGCCTTCTGGTTTTGGGAATGCAAACCCATAGTCCCACACACATGAATAGACATGTTCAGAGAATGTTGTTGTAGATAATTCCCAATCCCCTTTAAGATAGCCAATGACAATAGGCGGGTCATCTGCCCCATTCAACCTGATTGCCTATGTACAGACCCCTTGATTCTCATACTTAAATGGAATCACATAATCCATTCCCCATCGTTCCAACCCAAATTCCTCTGGTAGAATCGGAGAGTCTGAATTGCTATGAACAGTCAGCATCTCGATATATTGTATATAAGAGTATCATTGAAGCACAAGAAGTGGTATATAAGAAACAGGCCGCCTTGCGATGCCAAAAAGCTCTAAATTCGCATTGTCTGATCGGGTTGGTGTAATGCCCAGTAAATCAAACGTTTTCTTGTGAAATGACTTCATTATGCTACACTGTCAAAGAACTCTGGCGGCTTCGAGCCGATAAACTTCAGCACATTCTCCACGTTATACCCCGCCTGCTCCAGAAAATCGAGCAAATCAATCATCACCCAATTATCCACCAGCTTGCCGTCCTCAGCGCGCCAGAAGTCCATATACTTAATCTGCATAGACTTACCCGTTGCCAGAATGCCAAGATAATCACCGCCATGCGTCACCTGCTGATACCCTTTAGCAGCGACATAATCCCCTTCGGCGATGCGGATTTCATCAAAGGCTTCTTTATCGGGAAAGCCGTGGAGAAAGGGCTTCTGATGTTCTTCCTGAAATGCCTTCAAACTGGGTTTCAGGCCGATGCCTGCTGGACCATACCAGTGCATATCCTCGGACCAATATTTCTCCATGCCACCAATTTCGTGACGGTTCAATCCATTCACCATGTCATCGACCAACTGCTTGGCGGCGTTGCGTTTATATTTGGTGTCGTCAGGGATATCGCCAACATACTCTGGCAAACCCTTATGGCCCAGTGCCTGGCGAATGCCTTGCATTTCACCCAGATGATACCAATAGTGCCAAGTTTGACGAAGGAGAATGGTTCCATAATTTTCTGTTGACCAGTCGCCGCGATTGAGCGTGGTACTCATATCATCCTCAGTCAGCGTATCTAGAAATTCATCAACAACAGACTGGATGGCCTGCCATGCGTTCATCATCTCCGTGAACGATGGCGTACTGGTAGGAAGCCCCCATGCACACGTATGGACAACATCTGTCACCGTTTTCCCATGAGTCCTTTCAGACCACGTTAACTGATCGAAGTGTGCCAGATGTCCCACCATCCAGCCAATGCTGTTGGCATCGCCCACTCGCACGTTGGCATCTTCCTCGCTTAAGCCTGCAAGTCCATCTAGCCATTGCTGTTTGGCGAATCGCAGCTGTAAAATCAATGGATGTGTCATCAATATTTCTCCTAAACATTTTTTTCTATATATATTTATGCTGGAAACAGGTCGCGCACCGCATCCATATACGTTTCCATCGCCTTCATGTGCGTCGGTGCATCTCGCTCTACAATCGGCTTGATGTGACCGCGATTGAAAGCAGTGTTGAGCGTGATGTGTGTCGCCCCAAAGCCACGCCAAGTTTCAACCATCGCGCGCCACTCATCAGGGGTGCTTTCACCCATACCAGCCCAACACTCCAGCCCAATCTTGTCATAGTCCCGTCCCGCCTTCTCTGCGCTGGCCTGAATCATGTCCAATGCTGGCTGAATATTCTCTGGTGGCACATAGATGTTGAGCCAGCCATCACCCATGCGTCCAATGCGGTCATAGGTCGCATCTACACCACCACCAATCCACACCTCAAGCGGTTTGGTGGGGAGTGGGTTGATGCCTGCGTTGGGGATGGTGTGGTCGTTGCCTTCAAAGACCACATGTGGGTCTGCCCACAGTGCGCGCATCACGGCGATTTGCTCCTCGGATCGTTTGCCTCGATTTCGGAAGTTTTCGCCCAGCGCAATGTATTCTACATGATTCCAGCCAATGCCGATACCCAAACGCAACCGCCCCTCCGATAACACATCCAAGGATGCTGCCTGTTTTGCCACCAATACAGCCTGTCGTTGTGGCAAAATCACAATCTGTGGCGAAAATTCGATGGTTTTGGTGATGCCCGCCATATAGCTAAAAAGCGTAAAGGGATCATGGAACAAGTCCTGTGAGGTATAGGGACCTTTCCAGTCGGGATATGCCTCGCGGTTGATACCGACCACATGGTCATAGGCCACGATATGTGCATAGCCTAAGCCTTCGGCAGTTTGCGCAAAGTCGCGTACAAGGGCAGCATCGCCACCGATGATATTCTGTGGAAAAGTGACGCCTAGTTTCATTGTTTTCTCCTGTTTGTTTTAATCTATTTATGTGAACCTTAAAACTACGCGTAGAAACCGAGTTTTTCACAAAAACTCGGTTTCTACGCGTCATCATTTATCGTGTTGTAAGATTATTCGTCGTTCGCAGCCACCTGCACCAACATCAAATGATTGCCCTCCGAATCTTCAATCATAGCATACGTCCCCCAGAACTGTGTGTCTGGCTCTTGGATAAAGTTGACACCGTTGGCCTTGAGTTGCGCTGCTGTCGCGGCAATATCGGGTACACTTAGTGTTAGAGACTGCGCTTTGCCAATCGTCTGCTTGTAGTGGTCCCAATTGTCATCTGCTAGATAGAGAATGATATCTGTCTGTGCGTCCGGTGGTGCAACTGCCAACCAACGCACCGGCACACCTGGAAAGAGTGGCACATCCGACCGTACCTCAAATCCCAATTTGTTCGCATAGAAATCCTTGGCGCGATCTTGATCATGCACAAAAATGGATACCGTACCCACATGGCTAATCATAAGTATTGATCCCCTATGGTTGACTTAATTTGCATAAAAAGTGATTTGTTATATTATGGCTCCCAAACCATAATCCCCTTCACTTGACGAAAGTCTCGATCATTGGTCGCCAAATGCCGAACTTTTTCAACACGCATAAACCCCAACAGCAAGCTATCGTTTGCCATAATCCCATACTCGCTTCGGAAAAATTTGGCAGCGTGATGGTGGATATGGTTTAAAGGAAGCATGTGTACTCTGAACCGAGCAAGGGAACTGGGTACATCCAAATGCTCTTTGAGTTGTCGCACAATTTCTGGATGTGTTTTGAGGTGATTCGCCAGATTCTTATTGTCAAGCCCAAAATCTCTCTGTGCTTCAGCCAACATCGAACGATGCACAACATTTGAGACAATTTGTGGCGATGTCAAAATAGTAATTTCACCATTGGCACTGCGTTCAAGAAATTTTGCACTTATTTCTGTGTACTCTGGTGTTTTGTTAAAGTGATAGGCTAGAATGTTCGCATCGGCGCAAATTAAGCTATCGTTTGGTAAATCAGCTAACTTATTTAATTTTTTGCGGCTTTTTCGAGACATGCTTATGCTTCTTTCTGCAATGTTAACCAGATATTTTCTTGGCTAAGTTCTGGGCTTTCAATAAGGTATCGAATTTCCTCAGCTGGGAGCCCCGTATCAATCATACCTGCTGTCTTATATAATGCCTCCAACCCTGTCCCATACTTGCGGTCCATTTCAGCCTCATGCTCTGGGTCTATCGCACGCATCTCGGCGTAAATTTTCTCCCAATAGGCATCATCACTGCGGATGTGAGGGTGTTGGGTTGGGTTAGCAAGTTCTTTCTCAATCCAATCATCATTGTGCCACTCATCCAAGTCGTCATCTGTCCAGATTTCTCCATCTTGCATCACAACAGGGGCAAAAGGATCATCCGTATATTGGCTAACTATCTGTTCAGTGCCATCATTTACTGCGTCACTTTCTGTGACACCACTCCAGTGCTTATCCAAAAATTGGTAGATAAATTCTGTCACTGAAACTTGTTGTTTTGTTGCTTGCGTTTGCAGGCGCGTTGCCCACGGCTCGTCTAGTTGTAATGTCAAATGCATCGCCGCCGCCTCTATTTTCCTATGCTCAAAAACACGACTGATTGAGCAAATCATCCATTGGATTGTACATAATTTATTGTGCGAGGTGTAAGGGTATGAGGTGTAAGGGTGTGAGGTGTAAGGGTGTGAGGTGTAAGAGGTGGTGTGGGTAGATGAAAATGGCTGATTTCTTGCAAGAAATCAGCCATTTTCATCTACC
>JBCCFC010001170.1:0-4274 GCA_039029935.1 Chloroflexota bacterium | reverse complement strand
TTCTTACATTTCATGCATGATTTATATCAGGTTGGGGGTTCTCCGACAGACTGCTAGTGCAGTGGGACTGATTAGCGTTGATGGTCAACAGCCTGTGGATATGCTCAAGGGAGGGCGAGCTATCCAGCAACTTTGGCTGCGGGCAACCCAGCTTGGTCTCTCCTGGCATCCGATGACAAGTCTGCTCTACATGTTCAAGCCAATCTTGAATCCAATCTTGACCTCTACATCGCTCATGCCAGATTACTCACCAGTAGAGCGCGCATTTTTGGCTGATCTAAGCAACCGCTTTGACCACCTATTTCCTACACATAGCCATCGCAACCCATTGATGCTTTTTCGCCTGTCCTGTGGAGAGCAGCAGGATGCGCAGGCAAATCAGCGACGTTCTCTGCGGCGACCAGTGGAAGAGGTACTGTTTTACAGCGGATAATTAGATATACATTATTGTACATAAGGAAAATCTCATGAAGTCTATTGGTCAAACGCTAAATATACCCACTGTTGAGGAGCGAGAATCGAATAACATATGTCGTAAGACAGGTTGCCAACCTGTGCTGTACAATCGCAAACACACAAGTTCTTTAATGCCAGCCCCAAAAGTATCTCAGATTGGCAACCTGAGCGTCAGACGACAGCCCGAAAGGCGTTCATCCCTACATAGACAGACTGATCATCGTCATCACCAGCAACCACGTCGAAATGTCCGGCCATTCTATCCGCCACCACCCGCAGACCTAGACACACCTTGGACCATCCACATCTACAACGCGTTCTATGAACAAGACCGATGGGAACGGCACAATCATGTTGCCAACCAAAGCTACGCCGACCGTGATTTGAACGCTGTTGGCAAGGAGCGTATCGTTGATGTGACCCAACACCCAACCTATGTTGCGGAGGCGACCATTAACGGCATTGACCCAGTTGGCGGTGTCCGTGTCCACACACCAGATGCGTTTGGCGAACTACCCCTACATGAAGAACTGATGGGGTATATCGACATGGATGCCTTCCGTACATATACAGATGGTCTACTGCATGACGGTATCGCCCATGCCTCTGGACTGTGGGTTGATGTGAACCGTCAACTACCCGGGCTGGGGGCGGATCTCGCTCGTGCCTGTTTTGTCCTGTTTCTTGCCACTGGCTGCAAGTGGTATATCGGGGCTGGGCATCAGTATGTTCAGAATGCATGGGCCTCGTTGGGATGGTATGCCGAGCCAGACTTTGGCCTGTTTCCCTATCCCGATGACCGCTATGACAGTTACGTTCTGAACGGGACCAAAGAAACGTGGGTGCCTGAATTTGTTGAATGGGCAGCGACACAAATCGGTGGGGCGTCGTTGGATGGGGCTGGGGTGCGTTTTACGGTGGAGCCGATGCGGGTGGGGATGGGTGCAGTGGTGATGGTATAGGCAGGTTGACCTGCAACATATTCTGTGGTAATCAAAGTATGAATAGCAAAAAAAGAGAAGTAATTGCATGATTTGGAACGACAGACTCTGCAAAAACGTTCTTAGTATAGATACAACAATCTATACTAACCACGCCATCACACTTCTTCGTTGCTTATTAATAAACGCGTCGTCATTGCTGCTCTTGAGACACATCACTATGCTGTACATCTTTCTCACGGGTTTATACTGTGTTCGTCCATCTCTGCCAGCAGTGTGTTTAGATTATCACGTACTGTAACCGTATTTGGATGGTCTGAGCCGAACTTCGATGCAAATATGCCCAAAGCTTGCTCGTAGTAGTGACGCGCTTCCTGATATGCCCCCATAGCAGAATGCAATTTGCCAAGAATGTTAAGCATGTAGGCATTGGAATGAAGATCTTTATTGATCTGCAGAGCCTCCTCAATATGGGAATGAGCTTCATCATACTTACCCATCTCGAAAAGCAGTGTACCCAGATTGCTGAGGCTATTGGCAATATCGGGGTGGTTCCCATCGAACTTTTTCTTTCTGATAGCCAGAGCCTCTTCTAGGAGGGGGTGTGCCTCATCATACTTGCTTTCTGCGAAAAGCAGCGCACCAAGATTGTTGAGGCTGTTGGCGGTTGATGGGTGGTCACGTCCAAACACACTTTGATAGATGCCCAACGCTTGCTGGTAGTAGGTGTGCGCCTCCTCATTCGCACCGATAGTTCTATGCAATTCCCCAAGATTGTTGAGCGTGGTGGCGATGGAGGGGTGGTTTTGCCCCAGCAAACTTATCCTGATATCCAATGCTTGCTGATAGTGTATACGTGCCTCGTCATACTTACCTATTTGGGAGAGCAATGCACCGAGATTGCTAAGGCTATTGGCGGTATCGAGATGTTCTAGTCCTCGCACCTTCATTCTGATGTTCAGTGCTTGCTCATAGTGCGTATGCGCCTCATTATACTTACCCATTTTGAATAGCAACGCACCAAGATTATTGAGACTGGTCGCGATATCGGGATGCTCTTGGTCTAGGATTGCTATCCTAATCTCTAAAGCCTGTTGATAGTAACAATAGGCATCCCGCAATACCCCTAGATTCTCAAGTACCAACCCTAGATTGTTTAGGCTTTTCGCTGTATCAGGATGCTCTTTGTCTAGTATCGTTTGACGGATAGCCAACGCCTGTTCTAGGTGTTCACGGGCTGTCTCATATTTACCCATATTCTTATACACCAGCCCCAAAGTATTGTGGGTGGAGGCAGTGTCAGGATGGTGAGCCCCAAGCACAGTCTGACGAATGCCCAATGCCTGCTCTAGATAAGACATTGCATGCATGTAGCGCCCCATAATATCCAGATGGTAGCCCAAGTTGTGGGCTAACCAAGCGGTCCGTCCGTCCCGTGGCTGGTGCAACAGGGTACGGTCTGTCATATGACGCAAATGAATCTGCCAATCTAGTAGTGGGCGAGGGGAGGCTGTTTGGTTGATGATATCTGCTTCTTGGGCAAGGGTTGTTTCTACCTGTGTCATAGCCTCAAGGTCCAAGCGGAGACTTTGGACAAAGTAACAGATGAGACGGTGAATGGTGATGGCACCAGTCTGATCTTGTTCTAGCAGCCCCAAATTTACCAACCGTTGGAATACTTTGCCTCGTTGCATGGCTGTACTACTTGCGGAAAGCGTAGCAAATAGAAGTTGTCGAGGAATGGGTTCGCTTGGCGCAAAGCAGGCGGCGCGAGCCAATAGCTTGCGTGCCTGTTGGTCGACTGGATTGGTTGGGTCCAATTGCGCTGTGCTGAGTGCAAAAGTACGCCCGACATGTTGTTCGTGGTCAGTCGGTGAGTAGCCTGATGCATCCTCCTGAAGTGATTCATGGGTCAGTAAATCGGATCGTTCTAGCTCATTCAAATAGTCATCTATCACAATATCATGACGATAGATTTCCAGATAGCTCCCGGCCAAATGGAGGGCGAGGGGGTGATCACCTAACAATTGGGCCAGTGTATTGAGCCGGTTCCTGTCAGCCTGTAGCGAAGGCGTATCTACCACGTCTATCAAATCTGGCCGAAATCTGCGCAAAAGGGTGATGCTCTGGTCACGCGATAACGTCTTGAGGGGTAACGAATGAACTCCCCGAGCACTGCCCCACTGGGCTTGTCGACTGGTGATGAGGATGCGGCTACCTCCTTGCGTTGGTCGCCACGAATCAAAGAGTTTTGTATCTTCACAGTTATCAAAAATCAACAGACGAGGCAGGTCGTTTTGCCATTGTGCTGAAACTTTTGCGATCTGGATGTCTAGTTCTTGTTTGGCAAAGTCTAGGTTACCATGAGCCATCTGTAGACCACAACGGATAATTTCTGTGGAAACAGTGCTAGCGTCGGCCATGCTCACCCAATGGACACCACCTTGAAAAAATTGCCCGTAGTGATAGGCAAAGGCGATGGCAAGTTGACTTTTACCAACCCCTCCTAGCCCCGTCATCACAACAGCTTGGCTATTGGCGGCCCTACCCCCTGTTCCTTTGAACCGCTTGGCTAGGTCCATCAGTTCGCTGTTGCGTCCAACAAAGTGGGGGTTAAACCCAAAAGGTATACGAGAACCAGCGGGGAGTTGACAAGTGTGGTGCGGTACGTGGTCTAGCGGCAATGTATCAAGCTGTTCCAGAGCAGATTGACGCTCTTGGGCAGCAATCTGCTGGGGGGTGGCCTCTTCATAGACGACAACGATGTTATTATTGCCAATGGCAATGCCCTTGCCATTTTCAATATTACCAATAGAAATTTGATTATTAGAAATATTAGTTTGGTTATTGACTTGTTGTTGGTTCGTGTTTTTATCC
>JBCCFC010001169.1:0-4280 GCA_039029935.1 Chloroflexota bacterium | reverse complement strand
TGTGGGGATCCCATAGCACCACTGGATACGCCCAGTCGCCCACAGGGGCCAGGGCACAGGGGTAAGGGGTGACCAGTGACCAGTATGTGCAATTGTGCATGCATTCTGATTTATCTGACTAATTGGTCAAGTTCCCAAAGAAAACAGCAAAGCACTGGTGACTTTGTGAAGATGTATATCGTAAAATGTATAGTGATGTCTGAATATTCTGCTAAAAATAGACATTATGCATTTTGAGCTCCTGCACATAGAGGTCGCCACCGCTCAACACCAATGCCTCAATCGCATTGCTCGCAAGCACGGCCAGTTCATGGCTATCCTCGGCCAGGCCCTGATTGCTCTTTTCGCGATCCAGCAGATAGATATGATCAAAAAGCGATTGCCCCACCAATGGTAAAAGCTCTGGATTGCCGCGCTCGACAATGCGTTTTAGACGGCTTTCCATCTCCGGCGCATTCACCAACCCTGTCAGGCATTCTAATTCGGTCAACGCAGCATAACTACTGGCATCCTCAGCAATACGTGAGAGGTCATTGGCATAACTCCCCGTCGCACACATCGCCACCACCTGATTGATGTGACGACGCCCCACCCGCTTCATCATCTGCGCCACCAACGGCCAAACCAGCGAGGATGCCGCTGGCTCAAAGCAGGGAAACAACACATACAACGTTGTCTGCACAAATACATCATCCGGTGACAGCACATCGTGGCGGATGGGGTCCACGACATGCGTTTCCAACAGCCGTGTTGCTTGCTCGGCATGAACCAAACCCGTGTGGAAGAGATCATGACGGGTCGCACGCTCTATGGGCATGGCTTGGTCACGACGACTCAGCGCATCCGTGTGAAAACCTGTGTTACCATACTGTAACATATGCAGATGTGGCATGGTCGCTTGCAGCATTTGCGCCGCACGTCGCTCTGATGCCGTCAGTGACGCCGTCGTTTTCTGCTGCTGCACCTGTTCACTGGCATACCCCGACTGATCAATCCCCGCCAGCACACGCTCCACAAAAAAAGGTGGAATCTCCTTGTTCAATTCAGGACGATAAAGCGTAAATTGCGATTGGTCTGGATATTGGTCGTGAAGCAGTTGTTCGGGATGGTCATAGGATTCCCCATGTCTGTTACGTTTGCTGATGGTGTTGAGCGGCGTCACATGCGCATCGGGAAAAACGGCACCAAAGCGAATAGTATTTTCGAGATCACCGACCGGATACGTGCTGCTTGAGTACGCTGTCGCCGGGTAGGGTGACATCTCAGGGTGATGTGCTTGGACACTCTGTTGTAACGCCACCCGCTGCTCTTGGATTGCCTGTAGACGCGGCAGGAGATGAAAGAGAACTTGTAGCCCCCAGCCACCAAAACAGAGGATGGCGGCGCGGCTTTGTGTGAAGTTTGTTAGCATAGGTTATATGCGTTTGAATTTTTAAATAAATTCAATGTAATAGCTTTCATCTTCCTCTATACCAGCTTGTATAATTTCCACATCGAAAGCCCGTAACTCAGGAACTTGCTTTTGGTAAACGGTATAAACCACATAGATGAGACGATCAACAGAATTCCCTGTAAGTTCTTTGTATTGAATGCGTTTTTGCAGGAATTATCGCACCGACTTTTTTGTATATTGGGGCACAATTTCCAACAAAATATGAGTATTATTCAAAACAATCACATCATATGCATCATCGCCAAAATTAATGGTTTGGACAGGAACGCCGAATTTCACTTCGAGTAACCTGAGCATCTCTATACGGAAGACAACATCGTCACAAAATCCCCAATATTTTCTAAATATAGTGTCGATTGAACGAAGATATGCGTAGAGTTTTTCATCCATACTGCCCAAACCATCACTCATTACAATCACCTTCCAATCAGTCTATGTTACAGAAACTTCAATTGTCTCTTCACCATCATCATCCTCCTCCGGTTGAACCACTTCAATCCCATTTGCCTGCAATGCATTACCCCGGCTCAAGCTAATCACTGAAACCAAATAAAGCATTCGGCTAACAGAGTGCCCTGTCACCTCTTCATACAATGCCCGTTTCCGTAGCATCCGTTTAACTACATTGGCCTTGGTTGTAGATGAAATCTCAATCAAAATATGAGTCCCATTTGAAATGATGACATCAAATTGTTCGCTATCTGGTCCAAGTGATTTGGTTTCAACTGAGACGCCAAACGATTTTTCCAACAGTGCTTTCATCGCGTTTCGAAAGAGTGCTTCATTGCGAATCCCCCAACGTTGACCAAAACGATCCATTTCTTTTCTTAAATCAGTTCGGATTTGTTGATTCATTTGGTCCATCTTGTGTGTCAAACGATTTTCCACATCATCAATCTTGTGTGTCAAACGATTTTCCACATCATCAATCTTGTGTGTCAAACGATTTTCCACATCATCAATTTTATGGTCAAGTCGTTTAATATCTTGACGCATTTCCTGCCGTTCTTGAGCGGCTTCCTCAAAACGTTTATTGGTCGAACATTTGAATTCGTTCAAAGATTGATCAATTCTGTCGATAGCCCTATCTGTCTTCTGGTTATGCAGCGCCTGTTGATCTTTAAACTCACGCAACTCGCGTTCATAGGCTTCACCGCGCTCTCTGAGTTCTTTTGTAAACGCGATAAATTGTGGCTGTTGCATGATTGCGTCTGCCCAAAGACTATACACTTTATACTCTAACTCTGGGCGACGCTTGAGAATGTCCGGTATTTGATTTTCTAGCACATAAATCAACTGTTCATCTGTTAATGTTTGCATCATTGCTTATCCCCTTTCCCTGATTGGGATTGATAGATTGATATTCTGTTTGAAGTGCTGCAATAATTTTACCATCAGTAACCGGAAACGGGAAATTTGCAAGCTCTTCAAACCCAATCCATCGCCAATCATCACAGCCAATCGCTTGGGGTGTGCCTGACACATACTGTGCATGAAAGGCATGAAGCGTGATGCGAAAATGGGTATACGCGTGTTTGACCACTGTCACCTTTTCACCTACTGCAATCTCAATCGTCAACTCTTCCTCAATCTCGCGGCGTAGACAGGCTGGCAAATCAGCATCGCCCTCCTCCATCTTGCCACCAGGGAATTCCCACAGCCCACCGAGCATTCCCTTTTGTGGGCGTTGGGCAATGAGCAACTTTGATGCAAACGGCTCACCTTGCCAGATGACCCCCGCTGCCACGTCGTAATGGGGTGTGCGTTTACGCGGCGGCATCACAGGACGCTCTGTCTGTGTGCCATTGGCGACGGCTTGACAGTGCGCATGGACAGGGCAGATCAAGCAGCGCGGGCTGGTTGGCGTACAGATGGTTGCGCCCAACTCCATCAACGCCTCGTTACAGACACCCGCCTGTCCCGCGTCCGCTGCCTCAACGACATCACGGGACAGTTGCCATAGCTGCTTAAGCGTTGCTGTCTCATTGATGGGTTTGTCAATGTCGGCCAGACGACTCAAGACACGCTTAACGTTGCCATCCAAAATCGGTTCCGCCTGTGCAAAGGCGAGGCTAAGAATTGCCCCAACCGTATATTCACCGATGCCAGGCAAACTGAGCAGTGCTTTTCGCTCGCTGGGAATTTCGCCACCATGCTCATCGACAACAACCTGTGCCGCCTTGTATAAATTGCGCGCACGGGCATAATACCCAAGCCCCTCCCAGAGCTTGAGTACATCCTGCTGGTCCGCCGCCGCCAATGCCTCGACCGTTGGGAAGCGTTCCATCCAGCGGTGAAAATAACCCACAACGGTTTCGACACGCGTCTGCTGTGCCATAATCTCGCTAATCCACACGGCATAGGCATTGCGCTGACCAGCAGGCTCTGTACGCCAAGGGAGATCACGCTGATGCTGTTCATGCCAGACGCTTAGGTTGCGCGCAATCTCACGAAAATTCATATTGTTCACTCACATTAACCCGGTGCAGGCAGTCCACCCACAAAACATTGGCTAAAGGTCGTTATAAAGAAGAACAGTGCCAACAGTATCCACATCCACACTGGTAGTCCTGCAAACATCGCCGTCTGTCGCTTCTTTTTCTCCACTGGTTTGGGCAAGTCACTCTGACAGCGCCAACAAACCTCTTTGTCTTCTGGATTCCATGTATTACATTCTGGACAATTCATACTTATTCCTGTTGAAAAGTGGAAGAGTGATGAGTGAATAGTGATGAGTGATGAGTGATGAGTGATGAGTGAGTAGCTGACCGTTTGTTTCTGTCCCCTACTGCCCCTTCAACTCTTCAACTCTTCAACTCTTCAACCC